>NZ_JAKUEU010000002.1:0-189976 GCF_022663075.1 Bacillus cereus group sp. BfR-BA-01441 | reverse complement strand
TTTGAATGGTAATGGTTAAAAAGAATACTTTAAATTTCATAAAATAATTACCCCTTTATAAGTGATTTAGAAAAGACGAGTGTAATAAGAAGATTGGCGCTCTTTTACTTCGTCCATAATGCTTTGGATGTGTTGTTCACGTAAAATCTCTTTCTGTGAAAGCTTACGTTTTTGAATGGTGATTGTTAAAAAGAATGCTTTAAATTTCATGAATATATGACCCCTTTAAAATATATTTTTAATACATTTGAGTGTAGTATGAACTTTTAATGTCAGTTATTTTATCAGTCAGTTGTTTTAACTGTTGTTTACGATTGATTTCAGTTTCAGATAAAGTATGTTTTTGAAGCACAGTCGTAAAAAAGAAAATATGAAAAGTCATAAATGAATTCCTCCTTTCAAAAAGGAATTACAGGTGATCACAGTAAAGTGCTTGGCGCTCCTTAACATCATTCATAGCTTTTTCAATTTGCTCATTATGAAGAATTTCATCTTTGGAAATTGTATTTCTTTGAATCGTAATACTTAAAAACAATACGCTAATAGTCATTGAATGTTGCTCCTTTCTTAGAAAAATAATGTAAGAGACTAAAAAATCGCGCAAAAAAACCACAGGAAGATACAGTTCTCCTATGGCTGGGCGTGAAAAAGCCACAGGAAAGTATACGACCTCCTGTGGCGAATTTATGAATTAAATGAAATAATGTACGATTTTCAATTCTCCATTAGGGTGGTCGAATTCATATTTAATTGTCCAGAAAACACAGGTGCAGTTAACGCTAAAGTTAATGCATGTAATTGTAATTTCATCATTTCCTTCGACCTCCTTTTAGAATTTTTTTCTTACGTTAGTAAGTATATACAATTAATGGATAATTGTAAACATAAAAAATGAAAATTTTTAATTTTGATTAAAATGCGTATATTTAAAAAGGGATTTGAAAGTAAATATTGTAATTAATGAAATATCGATAAAAATGGGGGATGCTAAATGAAATATATGCATCATAACATGATCGTTATGCTAACAATTTTTTTATTCATTGCGGCTTGTTCTAACGGAGAAAGAATAAAAGATATATATGATGTTAGGTCAGATGATTTTAAGAAATATACTGGGACATACGTTGGTAATAATTCAGATGTGGTTGCAATTGTTAATCATTTACCCGGTGGTGGAACAGTTCAAAGTATAAGTTTAGGAAAGTTTGGCGGGAAAATAATAATCATGCTATATGAAAACTTCTCATTTGAGAAGTTTTTTTATTTTTACAGGTAAGCAAAACAAGTTGTTGAAGGGCAGGCTGTCATAGAATATGATACATATTATAATGAGGAAAAGTTGAGGGGATAAAAATGCGTACAATTTTACTTTTTCTAAACAACATGTTCATTAGCGAAATCGAGGACATTAGGCAAAAACATGATCCTTTATTTGGATTAATTTCACCGCATATTACAATTGTATTCCCATTTGAAAGTTCGATTTCAAATGATGAGCTGAAATTACATATTATAAATGTATCAAAACCGATACAGAATATAGAAATTGAATTTACGAATCAAATTACAAGTGAAAGAGAATATTTGTTTTTACGAGTTGAAAAGGGGAAAGAACAAATAGAGGAACTACATAATATTCTATATACAGGACCTTTATTACAATTTTTGAAAGAAGACATTCCGTACATCCCGCATGTAACAGTCGGAAGAAAAGAAAGTGCCGAATTAGCTGCTGAAGTAGTGAAGGAGATTCCTAGTTTTCATGGGAAGTTAAATTGTGTGATTGATAGAATAAGCGTGGAGCGAATTGGAGAGAACGGGGAATCAATTATTGAATTTGAAGTGCCATTTCTAAAAAGCTGACAAAAGTCAGCTTTTTATTTCGTAGCATGAAGTAATGCACCAATTGCACCGCTATTACCACCATCTTGTAAAAAGATTGGTGTTTTATTTTGATATTCGGTGTAGCTACTAATAATATGTTGAAGTTGTACGTTATTACATAAAGTCGAACCAATATAAATAATATGTTCAATGTTTTTTGTTTCAGCGAATTGAAGGCTTAATGCAGTAACGACTTCACCGACAAGTCCTTGTACAGTAGCTAGTATATCGGAGCTACTATTATTTGATTCTGTAATGGCTGCTTTTCCGAAGTTACTAGCAGTTAAGTTATTATCGATAGGGGAAAGAATACCACCATAAATATCTCCAACCGTAATATCTAGTTCTTTTCTAGATCCTACTTTTGTTAGAGGGATTATATCTTCAAAATGATCTATATTTGTTAACAATTTTGAGAGTCCCATAATAGTCCCACCGCCAACTCCGGTTCCACCAACGCGAATATATTGTTCATTATAAACATAATGGATAGAAGTACCTGTACCGATATTGGTTAAAATAAAATTGTTTATAGTATGTTGTTCTTCTTTTAATATGAATTGGACACCTGCAAGAGTAGCTTCAAATTCGCTTAGCTCTATTATTTTATATGAACCTGTAAGCAGTTGCTGTAATAGTTTCGATTTACCACCCGTAATACATATTTGTTTTATGCCATTGTTGTTTTTAATCCAATCTATTATTTTATGTTGTTCATGCGAATAAAATTTTTCAAAAGTTAATAGCTTTTTTTTGTTAAAATAAGCTATTTTCGTTAATGTTCCTCCAGCATCGATACCGATAGTACGTTCCATTTTCCTGCTCCTAACTACGTAATATGTTTTCCTATTTACTTAATTGGTTGAGAATAGATATTTCTAACTGATATAAGGAACACTTTAATCTGCTTGATATATTAATAGTTTTTCTATAGTTACAATAGGCTGGTCGTTTACAGTTGCAATACCTTTACCAAGAATAAAACCTCGGCGATTGCGCGTTAGCTCATAATGTAAATCAAGTTTATCACCGGGATATGCTTTTCCGTGGAATTCAATTCCATCTAAAGAGGAGAGGAATCCTAGTCCTTCAGAATCACTTGTATGTACAAATGCACTAAGCTGAGCAAGTGCTTCTACAATTAACATATGAGGCATATGTTTGTGACTATCATTTATAAACCATTCGTTATTTGTAATGAGTTTATATCCTGTAACGAATTCATCTTGTTTTACATTTGTTACTTTATCAATCATTAAAAATGGATAACGATGGGGAAGTGTGTCTTTAATATGCATATGAAAGTACCTCCAATTAATAATACCCCTGCTAAAGTTAAGCAGGGGAGTCGGAATTAATTTTTAACTAATTCATTTACTTTTTCAAGGACGAAAATGCCGCTATTTCTAATGTTTTCAACAACTTGTTGCAACACTTCTTTATCTTGAACGAGTGCAATACGTACGAAGCCTTCTCCGTGAGGTCCAAATGCATGACCAGGTGTAACAACGACATTCGCACGATCCATTAATGCATAAGCGAAGTCTAGAGAAGTCCATCCTTGTGGAATTTCTGCCCAGACAAACATACTACCAGCTGGCTTATCGACATTCCAGCCAAATGTTCGGAATCCATCGACTAAAGTATCTCTCCGTTCTTGATAAATATTGCGGTTTTTCTCACAAAATGCAGCGCCATTTCTTAGTGCTGCAGATGCCGCTTTTTGAATTGGTAAAAATACACCGTAATCGGTATTAGATTTAAATTGAGTAAGTGCACGAACAATTTCTTCGTTTCCAATCATATATCCAATACGGCTACCTGCTAAACTATAACTTTTTGACAAAGAATTGATTTCTACACCAACTTCTTTAGCACCAGGTACAGAGAGGAAGCTAATTGGCTTATTACCATCGAAATAAAATTCAGCATAAGCAAAATCATGGACAACGATAATATTATGCTTTTTCGCGAATGCGATTACTTCTTTAAAGAAATCTTCATGAGCCATTGCTGGAACGGGATTCCCTGGGAAGTTTAAAATCATCATCTTCGCTTGATCGGCAATTTCTTCAGGGATGACTTCTAAGTCTGGTAAGAAATCATTCTCTTTCTTTAAAGGCATGTAGTAAGATATTGCACCAGCCATTTGAATACCTGTTTCATAAGCTGTATATCCTGGATCAGGAACTAATATAATATCACCTGGATTTGCATAAACCATAGGTAAATGAACGAGCCCGTCTTGTGAACCCATTAATAATAAAACTTCTTTATCCGCATTTAATAAAACGTTATGAGTATTGTTGTAATATTCAGTTACAGCTTCGTGAAATTCTTGAATACCTGATAATGTATACCCGTAGCTCTCTTTCTCACTCGCTGTATGTACCATTGTTTCTCTTACAAAATCAGCGGGCGGCATATCAGGATTTCCGATGCTCAAATCAATCATGTTATGACCTGCTGCAATTTTTTCTTTTTTATAGGCTCCTAATTCACTAAATATAGAAGATTGGAATGCTTTCATTCTAGTTGCTAACGTGTAAGTCATCAAAACCCCTCCTAAAACAGTGCTTTCATTCTGCGTTTTTAATTATTCTGAAAACACATGTTTATATTTTATCATTTTTTTATGAAAATTAAAATGATTGACAAATTTAGAGGGAGGATTAGCCTATTTTGAAAAGTATCGATGTAAATAGCGTAGATGTGTTAATTGAAATGTCTATTATAGGATTCATTTTATATAACTTAAGGTATTCTCTAGTTTTTATTAAGTATATTTCTCATGTTTTGAATGAAAAAGAATACGAAAACAAGGGCTATTTTTGTGGCCGATTTCTAAAGTGAAATAACGCAGAAAATATTTTCTGCGTCTCCTCTGAAATGTAATCATTTCTTTTTATATGTGCATAATTTTTCGGCTGTCAAAAAGTATACATTTAGTGTACCGTCGGCAACTTTTAACGTTTGGTCCGATGTAAATGAATTACCATAATCAATGTGATATACATTAGAATTTTTGACAAATGAGCCTTTATATAAATCGTCTTTATTCTTTGTTGTTTGCATTTCTACTAAATTTTGCACAATTTCCTCTTTATTTTCTTTTTTGACAACTGTTTCAAATTTATAATATACAGGGCATTCACCATTTTTATTGTCAACGACTTCCCAAGAACCGTATATATCGTTATTGCTGCATCCACTAAGTAGGATGATTAGTATAGGAATTGTAAGTAGAACCTTTTTCATTTTGTGCTCCTTTCTTTTAAATTTGAATAAACGTGCGAATACGATAGGGATATTATAATAAATAAAGTTTAAATTTTTTTAAAGAATTATTTAATTTCATATAAAAATTTAAGAGAAATTAAATAAGCATGAATCTAGTGTAAAGTCAGATTCATGCTAGTACTATAGCCTATGTTATGTCTTTTTTGAGGATAAATAAAGAGGAAAGCAGAATCACTATTCCATTTAATATATATACGCTTGCGATCATAAAGGCTAAAGTACCTGCGCCAAATCCTGCTTTATCGAATATAGAAGCAAATGTTGTGATAGTCAAAAAGATAATGGGAGTCAGTAGTAAAAATATGAAACCTGCCACGATTCTTTTTTTAAAACTATGTCCAGATAAGGAAATGGCTAAAAAGTTTAGGATGCTAAACAGAGCAATTGCAAAGAGCAGGACAATAAATACTTCGATGCCATCAGACATTTTACCACTCCTTTTATAAAGAGTACTTTTTATAATCTATTCGAAATTAAAGGAGGATACTCCTTTAGGTAATTTCAATAAACGTAATAAATAGGCGTATTATAAAACAAAGAAGTATGGATTCAATATTAGATCCATACTTCTTTGTTTATTTTATAAATTCGCAGATTGCGAATGCTGTTTTTCATAATGTTTCTGCTTAGAGAGGGAAATAGAAATAATCAATAATGAAACGACTCCGAAGATGAGAACCATATATTGTAACCCAATTGTATCTAAGAAGAAGCCTGTGCCAAGTAAGACGATTTGGAACATAACCCTCTCAAACATATTACGGAATGAGAAGAGGCGACCGTGATAACTTTTTTCCACTTTCGTTTGGAAAATCGTCGACATAATAGGGAAGAAGCAGCCAACACTAAACCCAAACAACCCAAATGATGTAAGAGCCATCCATTTTATATCGCTAAAGAACAATGACAGATGTGCAAAAGCAGTACAAACTGCAAAGAAATATAGTAATTTTTCAGGTTTGAAATGATCAGATAGACGTTTAATTACGAAGGCACCTATCATAAATGCGACACCTTCAATTGTATATATGAACCCTTTAATCGTAGGATCATGTTGCATTTCGCTAATGTTAATAACCATTAAATTAAACCCAGCTATAAATAATAGAGGGATGATACTTAATATAAGTGCTGTAAAAGCAATAGGAATTCCTTTTAAAATACGAAATACTTCCATAAAGCTATTATCTTTTGCAGCTTGTTTACTTGGTGTTGTTGATTTCTTGTCTTCGAATTGTAGGAAGAAAGTCGAGAGGAATAATAAGGCGTATGCTGCCATTGAGAAGGCATACATGTACTGTAAACTCATCACAACTAAAAGAATTCCACCTAGTGAAGTACCTGCAATACGAGCAATTGTACCAACATTCATATGTACACCGTTCATTTGTAATAACTCATGCTCACGTACGATGAGTGGAATTACAGATTGTAATGCAGGGAAATAAAATGCTGCTGAAATTTGAAGAGCAACCATAAATGCAATCATAAATGCGATACTTTCAAATTGAATAGCAAAAAACATGAAAATAACACTTAAAACTCGACCAAACCCAGCGTAAAGAAGAACTTTTTTCTTTTCATACTGATCGATGACACGGCCAGCCATAGGTCCAACTAGAACACCGGCTAATAGTCCGATAAATAATATAACTGATTTCATGAAATCAGAAGGGACATATTTTTGCATAAATTCAAGGTTGCCAAGAATACCAAGCCATAATCCTAGACCTGCAATAAACTCCCCAATTAAAACAATCCAAATGTTTTTATTACGCCACATAACATAAAACCTCTCCGTCTTTTAAAATGAAAAACTCGTATATAAAACCTCCTTATTTATGTATTCTTTTCATACGAACTTTTTTAGAGTCAGAGTCTATATTACGTGTTTCATAATTGGATTTCAATCTTTTTGATTGGTCAAAAATTTGATGTGTTAATTGATGAAATAAGTGAATCAAAACGTAAAAAAATTATGATTAAAGCTAATAGAAAGTAAGGATACATATAAAAAAGCAAGAACGTATAACTACGCCTCGCTTTTCTCAAGTACAAAATTAAATATTAGATTCACTTAGCAACATTTACGCTCTTGTCCAATAGCTAAAGCGCTAAAAGATAGTGGGCCAACAACTTCTGCGCTTGCACCACTAGTAAGGTTTTCTACAGTTAATGAATATTCGTGTGTTCCACTGCTAACGTTTTGATCTATAGCTTGAAATGTTTGTACGTAGAATTGTTCAGAATCTGTAGATTCAATACCTACTTGCGCATTAAAAATTTCAATGTTATCACGGAAAATTCGGAATAAAACTTGTGAAGTCTCAGTTATACCTTCTACACCAATTGTAGCGATTAATTCTACTCGATTATTACGTGAATCTCTACTTGAAATTCTCAATTTCAAATTTGCTAAAATTGCTTTATTTGGAGAAGCTGGGATTGCAAAAGTTGTTTCACCAGTTTTACTAATAGGTTGAGTAGCTTGGTAATCAATGATATGAGTCATATTCTTCACCTCCTCATATACTAGAATATGAAAATAGTGAAGAATTAGCTTGGACAAATACTAGATTATTTAATAGAGTCAACAACAATTATTGAAAAGAAGAAATTCACATAAAAGCATTAAGAATATATCACAATAAGATGATATTTTTCTTAATGCTTTTGGTAATTAAGCAGAGTATTCTTCTTTACGTACTTCAAAAAATTCATTACGTCGTAAGTAATTATAAATTTTCTCTGAAACCTCTTCTTCTTCAGACACCAAGAAACGATGGTCAAAAGCGTAGAAAGATTGACCTTTAATTAATTTTACGTAATACATATTAAACGCCTCCTGACACTAGATTATTACTTGCTTCATATTTATGATGGCCTATATGTCTGCTAAAAATACTTGGAGTTTCAAAGGGGATAAGCAGAGGGATGAAAGAGCTTACAATTCTGTAAGGTTTATGTCACCTTTTTCGATAGTTTACATTCGCTAATTTCTTCTATACTACAAATAAGTTACATAAAATAAGGGGGTAAAAAGATGGATGAAGTAATTGGAGAAGTTGTAGCAGGTATTTGTGAATTTGTAGTAGAAGTAACAGCGGATGCTATAGGAAATTTAGTTTCCGGAAATGATGAGGAAAAAGAAACATTATAATAATTTGTAAAAGAATAAAGTTGATCGAATTATAAAGGCTGATTTCTAAAGGGGATTCAGCTTTTTTATTTTTTACATTATATTAACTTAATTTGAATATTCATTTGTTATCATATTTAAGAAGCCTATATAAGGAGGTGAATAAACAAATATGTCGAATTCAGGGCCTGATTTATCTGTTTCTCGTTTGATTGTGGTAAATATAGAGGAAAAAGAATATCATTTTATTGTTCGTGAACATCCGATTGTAGGGAAATTTATATCGCTATTTGAAAATGGAAAAGAATATGGTTTAATAGATAAACAAATCGCTAATAAAGATAAATTTATTACATCGGAGCTTACTAAGTTAGATTATTTTAATATAGATGTTTTATATCTTACACCTGGGTGGATATGGATTGGTATGGATCAATTTGGTTTACATGCTCGTGAGGCTACTTATAACGAAGTAGATGTTATTATGAAGTTGAAAGAGGATTTATATTATATAGATATATATAAAGAAATAAAAATGTAGTAAATATTTAGTCAGGTTAGGGGGCAAGTTCCCGTAGCCTTTTTTGTTTAATGGAAGAACGTATAATCATATTATTTTGATTATAAGGGAACGTGATGAGAAGTGAGATGAAAAGAGGATTTGAAAATACATGAAGAGAATTGTAATAATTATATGAGTCGTATATGTAAATAACAATAGAAAGAAGATGATAATATGAGTAAAGAAGAGCTTGTGAAAAAACAGTTTGGCAGTAATGCAGATAAATATGTAAATAGTAAAATACATGCTAAAGGACTGGATTTACAATATGTAGTTCAACAAGTTGAGTCTCGTCATAATAATCGTCTTCTTGATGTTGCTACTGGTGGCGGACATGTGGCAAATATGTTAGCACCCATGTTTGAAGAAGTAGTTGCACTTGATTTAACAGAACAGATGTTAGAAAAAGCAAAAGTTTTTATAAAGCAGAATGGGCATGAAAATGTATCTTTTGTAGCAGGAAACGCAGAGGATTTACCATTTGCAGACCATTTTTTTGATACAATCACATGCCGGATTGCAGCCCATCATTTTACGAATCCGGCTCAATTTATTTATGAAGTAAATCGTACATTGAAGGATAATGGATTATTCATCTTAATAGATAATGTTTCGCCAGAAAATAATGAATATGATACATTTTATAATTTTATAGAAAAAAAGCGAGACCCAAGTCATGAACGAGCTCTAAAAAAGACAGAATGGCTTACTTTATTAGAAAAAAACGGTTTGCAAATGCAGTCATGTCTTACTTTTGATAAGAAGTTTGATTTTGACTGGTGGTGTAATATGATGGATGTCCCTTTACAAAAGCGTGAAAAATTAACAGAATGTATGATGAAAGCACCAAACGAAATGAAGGGATATTTTAATATTCAATTTAAAAATAATAAAGTAGAATCGTTCTATACTGAAATGGCTATGTTTATATGTAAAAAAAGTACAACGTTAAAAAGATAAATGTGTTGCAGTCTTTCTGAAGTACGATATACTTAGTACAGAGAAACTGAGAATTGAGGAATAGTTATAATGATTCGTGTACGCATTGAAGGTTCTGAGGAAGAAATGCTTGAATTTATGGGGAAAATGCCAGACATTCCTGGATTTGAAAAGACACATATGAGAGAGCCGAGAAAAGGAAATAACCCGAAATACGATTCAAGTAAAAATGTACTTGCATATTTGTCTTATAAAAAGATTGAAGTCGCCAATAAATAGGCGACTTTTTTAGTTTGCGCTGTTTCACCGCCTTGTCTTTTTCACATAATAATAATAGTAGATTATGCTGAAGAGGGGTGAGAATAGTTAATAAGAAAATTATCTTTTTTGGAGACTTTGGTATTGATGACGCCGTAGCGTTAATTTATGCAAATAAAACATGTAAATTAGATATTCTAGGTATTGTTGCTGAGTACGGGAATGTATCACGAGATATCGTTACGGAAAATGTTTATTTTTTAGAAAGGTACTATGCTACACAAGTGAAAATTATTGAAGGTGCGAGTAGACCGATGACAGCTGAAGAGCCTTTGTTTTTCCCTGAAATCCACGGGGATCACGGTTTAGGTCCTATTATTCCACCTGAGATGAGAATTTGTAAACGAGAAAATTTTTGTGAATTAATCAAATTAATCGAACCTTGTCCAGAAGATATTATAATTGTGGCGACAGGGAGACTAACGACGCTTGCTACGTTATTTTTATTGTATCCAAATATAATGGATCGTATTTGTTCGTATTATATAATGGGCGGCGCTTTCCTATTTCCAGGTAATGTTACACCAGTATCTGAAGCGAATTTTTATGGTGATCCAATTGCAGCAAATATTGTTATGAAATATGCGAAAAACGCTAGCATATACCCGTTAAATGTAACACAGGGCGCGCTTATTACGCCTGAAATGGCCAATATAATAGATAAACAAGGAACTGGACAGGCGAAACTCATTAAACCAATGATTGATTTTTATTATGAGAATTTCTATAAAAAAGAATATCCGGGTATTGGTGGAAGTCCTATACACGATTTACTACCGTTTATCTCGTTTATAAATGACAGTATTTTCGAATATAAAAAATCGGCAGTGTGGATTAGTACGACAAATGATGTGACTAGGGGCCAAAGTGTAGCAGACTTTAGAAAAATAGCTGAGCCAACAAGGTTTGATGATCGGCCGATTCAAAGAATTGCTGTTGGTTTTAACTATGCAGCTTTTAAAGAAGAGTTTATGCGAACAATATTGAAGCTAGATTGTTCTTAATGTGTGTAATAACAAGTCGGATAAATCGTTAGTTCAAAAAAAGGTTTAATCTGTGTGTATTATTCTCAAAAATCTTAAAGTTGAACAACATGAATAACTTATGAAAAATGTCACATAACTAATGGTAAGCAATTGTTTCTAATTATATTTTGATTGGTGAAATGTAAAGGAGGTTATTATATGATTTGGTCTTTAATCGTCGGTGGTATATTAGGATGGCTTGCGAGCTTAATTACTGGAAAGGACGTACCTGGTGGTGTAATTGGTAATATTATTGCTGGTATTATCGGTTCTTGGGTTGGTTCGAAATTACTTGGTAGTTTTGGTCCAGTCATTGGGGGATATGCAATTATTCCAGCTTTAATCGGTGCGATCATTTTAATTTTCATCGTAAGCTTCTTATTACGAGCAATGCGAAAATGAATGTAAGGACTGTTTACATTTGTAAGCAGTCCTTTTTATATGTTATGCTAGTATTATACAATCAGGAGGTGTCAGCATTGAAATCATTTACAGTAAATTTCCATCAAGAAGATAATGCAAAAGCGACAACAGTACATAAATTAAGTGAAGAGGACTTCAATAAAGCAACTGAAAAAGGTACTCGTCATTTATTTGATTTAGATACAAACGTTGGCTTCTTCGTATTCTTTGATGCAGAAGATGCAGAAGGAAATGATCAATACTTAATGTTACAATATGAAGGGGATCATGAAGAACCAACTGCATGCTACGGATTTGATTTAAAACTATACTATCAATTTTTAGCACTATACTTAAACGATCTTGAATTCCAAGGCGAAACAGATGAGGAAGAGGAAGAATACGGTCCAATTCATCATTTAGCGCATTTACTTTATCATATTGTTGAAGATGGTAAATCAATTGAAGTGTAATATACATATTTGAAGCTGCTCTTTTTGGGCAGCTTTTTTATATGACATTGAAATGGTGTACTGTAAGCTAAATAAGGTGAAATTTTAATCAGTGGGGGTTTTGTTCATTCCCACTGATTATCAGCCCTCACCAATTTAGCTTTTACGGGCAGCAGGGCCCCCACCTAACTTCTTTGTTTCCGCTGAATTTTGAGGTGGGGATCTTACTGCCCGGCAAATAGCGAGATAAATTAATAATAGAAATTTATTTATTACTTTCATGTTAGCGTCGTAAAACACCTGTTATAATGATTGTAATTAAATTCTTGGAGGCTAATTCTATGCTTGTAGATGTAAAAGCTTTTATTAAAGCTGCAGGTTTAACATGTATTTCATCATTAAGTGGAGATAACACGTTTGCTTATAATTTTGAAACAGTAAAAAACACTATCGCTACATTTTTTAAGAAGCTAAGATTTACCGTTTAATTTCATTTCAACCAGTAGGAAAAGAGTAATCACTTCCTACTGGTTTTTTTGTTTCAAGGAGCTGTTGTGACAGCATGTTTTAAGTTATAGATAGAGGATATTATCATTGAGAAGAGAAGGTTTAAAGAAGGAGATGAATACGATGATTAACAATATAATTCCAAGTTTTTTAAAATTATGGGAAAGTGACGATTTAGAATTAGAAGTCCTTAATTAATACTATACTTCGCATCCGGTTGATTATCGAAATGAATAAAATACAATAGGGGGTAAAAATGATGAAGGTATATTTGAAAATAGTTATGTTATTTCTTGCTTTTACATGCACATTTGCATTAGCAGCATGTAAAGGGACAGACGAAAAAAAGGAAGCAAATCCAGCCTCGGAAAATCATAAAAATGAACAAAGCAATTCTTCAGAAGAAAAGAAAAATCTTGAAGCAAAACCAAGTAATGAAAAAACAACAAAACCATCAGCTGAGCAAGATTTGAAAGATAGAACACTTAATCAAAAATCAATTAACCACGTTAAAGATTTGTTTGAACTAGCAAAAGAAGGAAAGGTACCTAATGTGCCATTTGGAGCCCATACAGGGGATATTGAAGAAATTGAAAAAGCGTGGGGGAAAGCAAATAAAACCGAATATGCAGGGAATGGAATGTACGCAACTTTTACAAATAAAAATGTTGTTTTCGGATTTAATAAAGGGTCACAAGTTTTTGATGTACGCTCATATCATGCAGAACTAAAATTGATTACATTACAAGAAATTGAAAAAGCATTAGGAAAACCATCTTCAGTTAAAGAGAATGGTGAAGATAAAATATATGTATACAAAGTAAATAACCAGTATGAATTGAAATTTGTCATTCCAAAAACGACTGGTAAGGTCGATCATATTTCCGTATTTTCGCCAGAGGATAGTATTAATAAAATGGCAGGATAAGAAATTAAGTGATTTCAAAAACACCTCACTTTCTTGAAGTGAGGTGTTTTTAGTTGTAAACAAGGAACGTCTCCTGTCATATAAAACATACTTTCATATGCGAAATACTTCACTTTTATTTTTTAGCATTTATCCAATAAGAAATGCTGATCTACTGAAAAAGTAGTAACCTATAAATTATGTGTAGGATGGTTCGCGATTTTTTTACGTTCCAAACTTTGAACAAATAGCGCTTGAACAATACCTCCAACTAATAAGAAGCTAGCACAAATATAAAACAGCATACTTCCATTTAACTTACTTAATATAACTGCACCAATAACTGGTCCACACGTTCGAGATATATCCCAGTGTATACCGTAAATTGAAAAATATAAACCACGTTTATCATGAGGTGCAATTTCTGAAACGAATCGTAATAAATGGTTTAGAGCAATACTTTCTCCAATGACTAAAAAGAGTAAGGTGAAGAACAACGACAATATCGTCGTTGAATAACTAAAGCCAACTGCAGCTATTGTATAGCAGGCGTAAGAAATAAGGATGATTTTCGTCATAGAAAATCGTTCAGACCATTTTACGAGGAAGATTTGTAGAATGATTTCCAAAATGGCTTTGCATGTTGAAATAAATGCGAGTATGAATACGAGATTAGGAAATACATGTTCTGCAAAAATACGATAATTCGTCTCAGTTTGTGCATAAAAAAAGCTAATAGGAAGTGTAGAAATCATAAGACCGAATATGGCATAATGTTTAAAAATAAATTGCTTTGGTGAACTTGCCTCAACTGTTTGTTTCGACTTACTCATAGGTGGAACGGTTTCTGGGAGCTGGGTCCAAACAACAACGGCATATATCGTAAGGGTTACACTTTGCACGATAAATAAATATTCTGGGTGAGTATTATAAAAACTTGCACCGATTAAAGGGCCGACTACGGATCCAATTGCTCCCATCGTTTGTAGGAGAGCAAAAATTTCTGCTTGCTGCTCTTGTTTTGTTAAATCAGCAATTTGTGCACGTTGAGCTGGAATATATAAGGAACGGCCAATACCATTAATGACATATAACAGTGCAAATATAAAAACAGATTGAGCGAAAACGAAACTGCCGATTGCAACACCTTGTAGTAATAATCCGAGTAACATAATCTTTTTTCGGCCATATTTATCAGTAATTCCTCCAGCAATAAGTGTAAATAAAATGTCTGAAAGTGGCTGCAGTCCGAAAATCAGCATAGTTATTATTACATTGCCGTTTAACATTTTATTGACGTAAATAATCATAATGAGAGCTAACATAGATTCAGTCGTTCGGGTTAATAATTCACCACACAATCTAATAAAAATAGGTTTATTGTAACGAAGTAAGAGATAATTCAATATTAATTCCTCCTTTCTATATTGAAATGATAAGATGAAAGGAGAGTTGGAAAAAGGGTAGAAACTATAGGGAGGATTTTTCACCTTTTAGGGGGAGTATGATGTTTATTTTAGATCAATACATTGAACTATGGATTGCTTATGGAAAAGGAAAAAAAGAGGGAGAACGATTGGAAGTAACAGTGCAAAATATATCTGGTACATTATTTTGTACAGAGCGCAATAGTAAATTAATTATAAAAAAATTAGATGAGTTAAATTGGATTAAGTGGTTTCCAGGTCGCGGCAGAGGAAATCGGTCTAAGTTAATATTTCAAAAGCACCCGATATCTTTAATTTTAGATAGAGGAAAAGAAATAACGAAAAAAGGGGATGTGAAAAGCGGAAGTATATTTGTGGAACGCTATAGCTCACATTTTCCATCGGTAAAGGGAGAATATCATTCCTGGGTGGATTCAATATTTGGTCATAAGGTTGAAATGACATCTGAAGGGAGAAGAGATGTACTCCGGTTGCAAGTACAAATGAATTTAGATATCACATTAGATCCTGTATACGCTACAATGCGCTCAGAATGCCATATGGTAAAACATATATTCGACACACTCGTGTATGTAGACGGTAATACAAACATTATAGAGCCAAGACTTGCATTTCACTGGGAATATAATGACGCTGAAAAAATATGGACGTTTTACTTACGAAAAGGAGTTCACTTTCATAATGGAAAACAACTTACTGCACATGATGTTATATACTCGTTGAATCGATTTATGAAGCTGGAAAATAATGCACACGCATGGATGTTACAACACGTTGAAAATATCCGTTCAGTGGATGACTACGTTTTCGAAATTCAATTACATACGGAAAATCGAATGTTTTTACATATGCTAAGTGCAGAACAGTGTTCTATCGTGAATGAAGATGAAGCAGGAGGGTTAATTGGAACAGGGCCTTTTCAATTATATAAAAGTAATGAAAATCTGTTCATTTTAGAAGGACATCCTTTATATTTTCGTGAAAGACCTTTTTTAGATCGTATTGAGTTGTGGAATGTAGAACAAGGTGTAAGTACATACGATGTTTTAGTAAAGGCGCAGTATAAAGATAAAGAAAAACATAATAAAGAATTGTCTCGGCTTGAGTCGAACGTGACATATATAACATGTAATCTTACGAAAGAAGGACCAATGCAAGATGCGTTATTTCGGAAAGCGTTATATAACATCATTCATGGTTATACAATCGTTCAAGAACTCGGCGGAGAACGTGGAGAAGTGGCAAAGAAACTAATATTAGCAAATGAAAGCATAGTAGATATTGACGAAGATATCGAAAGTTTAATTAAAAGGAGTACTTATCATAGTGAAGTGCTACAACTCTACACATTTACAGGACGAGATCATGTTGAAGATGCACAATGGATACAAAAAGAGTGTGCGAAGTACGGGATTCGTGTAGAAAATAATTTTCTTGAGATAGAAGAGCTATTGGAAGTAAGTACGATACAAAAGGCCGATATGATGCATGATAGTGCCACAATAAGTGAACGAATAGAAGATAGTTTATTATATATGTTTCTTACAAAAAATAGTTTTATTCATGGACAAAGCAGCATGGACTTTCATGAAAAGTTGTCTCCTTATTTTAGACAAGAAGAATTAGAGAAAAGAGTTACACTGTTACGCGATATCGAGGATACTTTGTTACGTCAAATTCATATTATTCCTTTATATCGTAATAAACAAGAGGTAAGTACACATGAAAAAGTTCAAAATATAATGATTAATTCACAAGGTTGGATTGATTTTTATAATATTTGGTTTAAATCTTGATATATAAGGGCTTTTGCACATTTTCATAAGATGTGTAAGAGCCTTTTTGTATGTGAGAATAGGTTTGTTTTACACATTGTTACGCTACTTGTGATAAAAGTCTATTTACAGCGTAACAGTGTTATGTTACATTGTTATCAGGAAGGAGTGTTATACAGTTGAGTACAGATTTAATTTCAAAAAAAGATTTATTAGAACTAACTGGTATTTCATACGGACAGTTATATAGGTGGAAAAGAAAAAATTTAATTCCGGAAGATTGGTTTGTACGAAAATCAACGTTTACAGGTCAAGAGACATTTTTTCCGAAAGAAAAGATATTAGAGCGTATCGATAAAATCCAAACGATGAAAGAGGATTTATCACTTGATGAACTAGCGAACATGTTTTCACCGAGTGTGAGAGAAATTCTTTTAACAAAGGAAGAGATTTTACGCAAGGGGATTGCATCAGAACCAGTTTTACAATTTTTCATAGAACAAACGAATAAAACAGCAGAGTTTCAATTTGTAGACATTCTTTATGTGTACATGTTAGAAGAATTACTACAATCAGGAGAGATTAGTTTAGAAGAAGGAAAAATGGTCTTGCAAGTTTTACGTGAAAATTATGAAGCAATGAAACATAAAACTTGTGACTTAATCATTGTCCGAAAGTTAGGTATTTCTACATGTTTATTAGTTTCAAACGTGGACGATTTAATTTTTGAAAAAGGCACCAAAATCGTTTTACGCGAAGCGATTATGAAATATACCGAAGCATTAAAAACTAAATTGTTGTAGTGGAGGAGAAAGTATGCGTACAGATAATTTGATTATAAATGGTTACGGTTCATCGAATGGTGGCGAGTTTCATAAAGTGCAATTAAACGGAAAAGGAACTGTGAATGGAAATGTTGAATGTGAGCAATTTGAATGTAACGGTTACGGTGCAGTTACTGGCGATTTGAAAAGTAGCAGTGCACGAATTAGCGGATCTGGTAAAGTTGATGGCACAGTTCATGCTGAAACGATGCGAATTGATGGAAAAGCAACAATTACGCAAAATGTAAAAGCAAACAGTTTGAAAATTGCAGGAAAAGGTACGATAGGTGGAAATGTCACTGGTGAAGAATTTAAAGTCAATGGTCAAGCTACAATTGACGGTAATTGTGAAGTGGATACTTTTTCTTCAGAAGGACAATTTACAATCGGTGGTTTATTAAGCGCAGATGAAATTAATATAAATATTCACGGTACATGTCGAGCGAAAGAAATTGGTGGTCAAACGATTAAAGTAAGACATAGATCAGGTACATTTAGTAGGCTATTTAAAACAGTATTTGGCTTGCAGTTAGAAGCTGAACTATTAGAAGGTGACAATATCGATATTGATTATGCTCACATAAGAACGGTAAGAGGAAACAATGTTACAGTAGGAGCAAACTGTGAGATTGAACTGATTGAATATACGGGTGTTCTTACTGTTGATAAAAATGCAAATGTAAAAGAAATTAAGCAGGTTTAACGGAAGGGAGAAATCAATATGGAACATCCACATAGTCTCACAGTAAATGGTTCTGGTAATTCAGCAGGCGGAGATTATAATAAAGTGAAGATTCGCGGTGAAGGAACAATTACGAATGATATGAGTTGCAATGAGTTTAAAACGTACGGAACGAGTGATGTACGCGGTAATGTGAAAGTGAAAAACTATGTCGTGTATGGAGATAACGAAGTACAAGGAAATGTAGATGCGGAATATGTAAAAGTATATGGTAATACACAAATTCATGGTGATGCTCATATTGAAAAAACAAAAGTTAGAGGTATGATAGATATTGCAGGAAAGTTTTCAGGTGATTTCGTAGATGTAAAAGGTGCTTTAAATGTGAAGGGAGATATTGAAATAGAAGATTTATCATTAACTGGTGGTCTTGAAAGTGCTGGATTACTTAATGCTGAAAATATTCAAATCTCACTTCGTTATGAAGGCAGTAAGGTAAGAGAAATTGGTGGCAAAAAGATTACTGTTCGTAAAAAAACGAGATTTATTCCTTTTACTAGTCATGCTGGAAACCTCCAAACTTCGATTGTTGAAGGAGATGATATCTATTTAGAACATACGATTGCTGAAGTTGTAAGAGGCAACAATGTCACAATTGGTCCTGGATGTGAAATTAGTGTTGTAGAATATCATACTAGTTTTAATCAAAAAGGTAATGCAGTCGTAAAAGAACATAAACAAATATAAGTAGTATGAGGGAGAGCAAGAGATATGGTTGAGAAGAATAATAAGCTCGGCTTTGTTGTGGCGGGCTTATTGCTAGGTATTTTAATGGCATCGATGGATAATACCATTGTCGTAACGGCGATGGGAACAATCGTTGGTGACTTAGGAGGCCTCGAAAACTTTGTATGGGTCGTTTCTGCCTATATGGTCGCAGAAATGGCAGGCATGCCGATTTTCGGTAAGCTATCAGATATGTATGGTAGAAAGAGATTCTTTATTTTCGGTTTAATTGTCTTTATGATTGGTTCGGCACTTTGTGGTACTGCTGAAAATATTACACAGTTAGGTATTTATCGTGCCATTCAAGGTATTGGCGGCGGGGCATTAGTGCCAATTGCGTTTACTATCGTTTTTGATATTTTCCCACCTGAAAAACGCGGGAAAATGGGTGGCTTATTCGGAGCGGTATTTGGATTATCTAGTATTTTCGGGCCATTACTTGGCGCATATATTACCGATTACATTAGCTGGCACTGGGTATTTTATATTAACTTACCACTTGGCATTTTAGCACTTATTTTTATTACATTCTTTTATAAAGAATCACGCGTTCATAGAAAGCAAAAGATTGATTGGTTTGGTGCAATTACTTTAGTTGGTGCAGTAATTTGTTTAATGTTTGCTTTAGAACTAGGTGGACAAAAATATGATTGGGATTCTAGCTTTATTTTAAGCTTATTTGGTGGATTCGCCATTTTAATCATCGCATTCATTTTTATTGAACGAAAAGTAGAAGAACCAATTATTTCATTTGAGATGTTTAAGCAGCGCTTATTCGGAATGAGTACAATTATTGCTTTATGTTACGGTGCTGCATTTATGTCAGCAACTGTGTACATTCCGTTATTTATTCAAGGTGTATACGGTGGTACCGCAACAAACTCAGGATTATTACTTTTACCGATGATGTTAGGATCAGTCGTAACAGCGCAGTTAGGCGGATTTTTAACAACTAAACTTAGCTACCGAAACATTATGATTATTTCTGCGGTTATTATGCTAATTGGACTATTCTTATTAAGCACGTTAACACCAGAAACAAGTCGTGTATTATTAACAGTTTATATGATTATTATCGGATTTGGAGTCGGTTTCTCATTCTCTGTACTAAGTATGGCAGCTATTCACAACTTCGGTATGGAACAGCGCGGGTCTGCGACTTCAACGAGTAACTTCATTCGTTCGTTAGGAATGACACTAGGCATTACAATCTTCGGAATGATCCAAAGAACAGGTTTCCAAGATCAATTAGAAGAAGCATTTAAAGGGATGAGCGGGGGAATGAATACAAACGCTTTAGGGGATTCAAGAGCTATTCTATCAGAATCAGCAAGATCTCAAATCCCTCCGCAAATATTAGATAAGATTATTGACGCTCTTTCTAGTTCAATTGTTCAAACATTCATGTGGGCATTGGTACCAGCTGGATTAGCATTCATATTCATTTTCTTTATGGGAAATGAGCGCATGGTAATTAAGAAACAACAAACGAATAAAAAGAGTGAAACATCAAAAGCGTAATGAAAAAGCTCCTTTCTAATTGGAAAGGAGCTTTTTCGTATGTACAGATTTAGATTAGCCTTCGATAATTTCGTATTCTTCGTCTGCTAATAGTAAAATTTGTGTTTTCTTACCTTTGTTTTGAACTTCGATTACATCGTAAGCACCTAAGTCTCTTACTTTGCTTTGAGAAGCGTTAACCATAACTTCAATAGAATCAATTAAGATATCTTCTTCAATGTATGATTCAGGCAATGCCATATCTTCAGTATCTAATACACATGCGTATAGATTTTGTAAGTTTTCAGCAGTTGGGTTTTGTTCCTCAACATCAATGATGTTTTTTACTGCTTCCATATTTTCCTCTTTTGCTTGGTATACTTTAATTTTAGCCATTGTTTTAATCTCCTTTATAACGTAATCGTAGAGGCTACACCTTATTATAACGTTTTTTTCATGAAAGATGAAATTGTTATATGTATTTATAGTAAAAATTATGTGTCCTTACTCAAAAATGGTGTGATTTCCATATAAATGTACGATTAGGTAACGATATTGCTACGTTAACGTTATATTGTCCAAGCTTTTCTTATTTTCTTCTCATATATATGTAGTAGCAATTCTATATAGAGAAGGGATGGAGTGTAAGTGGGGTGTGAACCGAAACGTAATTGTGGGTGTTGCCAAAATAGTATATGTGAGTTTTTACAAAGTCTAGAACCGTATACTAAAGTTGAAAGTATCATAATAGAAGGAAACGAAATTGCTGTATCTTATTTTCTTTCATTTAATAAGAAAACAGGTATCGTATCATTCGTACAAGAAGACAATGAGGTTATATTTGTCGATTGTTCAAAGATTGATGCAATTCGAATAGGGAAAGTATGTAGCTGCAAAACAAAAGTTAAATATATTGAAGAGGACTTTAGCTTGCTAGGAAATGTTTGCCCGCATTGTTTAACAGAGGGGAGTACAATCTTTTTCGATTTTAACAATCCTGAATTAAATGTGTCTTTCCAAGCAACAACAATTAATCCACCTAGATGTACTGAATTTACAGATGATCTCGGGAATGTAGTAAAGCAAATTACTATAGTAGGTGAGGCGAGAGTTTCTAGAGATTTTGTTCAAGTACCTGAACTGGTAGGTTTTCGATTACTTTTATCACATCCAGCTGGAGACCCTTTAAACTACGGATTATTATTTATTAATTTTCCTGATACGATTTTTATTTTTATATTGGCATCAAGCGGATACCTTTCCATTTCGAACTGTTTAAAAATAGAGGGCGGAACTGGTGATGCCGAAATAGAAGAGATGAAAAAAATGATAGAGGATGACGTTAACACGTATAAATCATTTGTTAAATTGACTAAAGTATATAAGAACGGTGAGACGGAATCTTTTATTTATAAAAATGAGTTATAACACATGTATTTAAATGCACCCTCAAACTATTGTTGAGAGTTGTTACATAATTAATTATGTTGGTCCTTCAAACCGTTTGTTAACGGGTAAGAAATATATTTATTGTTGACTTATTTTATATGTTGATCATTTCATAGTTAGTAGATGTTATAATCATTTTATGTTTACTGATATTTTATAAATATTCGAAGTTTTAATTTAATAGTCAATTGCTTTTATGATGAACAGGTGGGTATGTATATGAATACGAATTATGGAGCGCTCATGAAAATGTTAAGAGTAGTTGATTCTAAAGAAGGCGGGAATGTAAATGATATATGAAGCGAATATACATACAAGAAAAAAACTAGTTTCTATGTTTGAGGATTTCAATAACGTTGTTTTACTTTCTTATTTACAAGGGCATATGGGTACTGCTTGGGTAAATGATCTTGAAAATCCAAAAGTAGCACAAGTTACGGTAGGGATTTTTACATTTTACGCTGGAGACCCAAATACGAAAGAAACAGAAGAGTTATTACGTAATATTCCAGAAAGAATTTTAGTTATCGTAAATAGTGAAGAGTGGAAACAACGCTTAGAAACATTCCATGAAAGAAAAATAGATAAGTTTTTACGTTATAAATTCAAACGAAATCCAGAAGTTTTTAATCGTTCAAAATTAAAATCTTTTATATCAGCACTTCCAAAAGAATATGAGTTAAGAAGAATAGACGAGCATATCGCAAATAGCCCTACATTACATAAGATATCTGAAGATTTCACAAGTCAATTTCATTCGGTAGAAGATTATATAAACCGTGGTATAGGTTATAGCATTTTATATAACGGAGAAGTTGTATGCGGTGCATCCTCGTATAGTATTTATAATGATGGGATTGAAATTGAAGTTGCGACTGATCACAATCATAGAAGAGAGGGCTTGGCAACTGTAGTAAGTGCAGCTCTTATATTGGATTGCTTAGAAAATGGAAAGTATCCAAACTGGGACGCAGCGAATACTACATCTGCTAAACTAGCAGAAAAGTTAGGATATGAATTTGATAAGGCATATGATACTTATTTTGTGGATAATAGATGAGTGAAGGAGTTACATACTAAAAAATAAATGCGCCCTAGTACGTAAGTCTAGGGCGCATTTATTAGTTGGTAAATATCTTCATAACAATCATATCATATTTTATCTTTTGAATGTTTGGAATTAAAGATATTTATGTGACTTTTTGAAAAAATAAAAGAGCAGTTAGCAAAAGCTAACTGCTCTTCTCCAAGGGGGAATGGAGAAATACAATCATGTTACCTATAGTATTGACAGAACATTGAGTTTTAATCAGCCATTTATAAAAGGAGAGATAAAATATCTTTGATTAATCCTTAGCTCCCATTAGGAGTACTGATAGAAAAACGATTGAGAATATATTTTTTTATTACATTTACAATTTGAAGAGTAGAACGTGTTTATCGTAATTCTCCAAACACCAATTATATTTTTTTAGAATGATTGGATGGACTGCTTCTTTCGTAGTATCGACTTCAGTATATCCATATTTCTTATAAAAGTTTTCTAATTCCTCAAAAGGAAGACAATATACATTTTGTATTTGTGATTTTTTTGCAGTTTCTACTAAAAATGAAACAAGCTCACCAGCTAATTGTAGCCCTCTAAATTGAGGCAGAATAAAAATTCCGCCCATTTCTAAAGTATCTTCATCTATTTGGACTAATCGGCCAACACCTGCATACTCGTTGTTATATGTAATAATTGCAACTTTATCTCTCTTTAAATCACTCCGTACAAATCTTATTGAGTCATATTGGTTATTAATCCATTCTAAATCGTTAGATGTGGCCAATTGAATACTCATATACATCCTCCTTCGGAATACTAGCGCTCTCTTCATTATATAGAACATAAGATACTATATCAAAAGAACCTTGAGATAGCACATTTGTTTAAGTTATTAGTTAAAAGTGTGGGATTGCTGGCATTGAAATGATGGCTTCACCAAACATAGGATAATAATCTTGTGAATTTAGTGTTACATAGTCAAAATAAAAATTAGTTTATGTGTTCGGTAACGCAAGGTTGTTTAAGTGTAGAGAAAATCATAGGGTTATTTTAATTAGTAGCTACTATATTCATTGAAGCTATTAAGGAAATGTGGTAATCGCCAGCCCTAGTGATACAAATCATATTAGGATTTAGTAAAAAAATTCTTCCTGAAAAAGAGGGGGATTAAAGATAAGAGCACTTCGAAAAGTGCCCTTCAGTAACGACTACTTATTCTAAAAAGAAAGGATGCAATATATCATATGAAGTTTAGTGTATTTAAGTATGGGTCTTTTATATAAATGTGAAATAAAAGAGGATTGTCTTCTTATTAGAAGGCAACTTTTTGTTATTACAAAAAAGAATTAGAAATAAAATATAAATTCAGTTACTTGTCCAAACAATTTTTTTGAAAATACATAAAATGCTAGTAGTTAGCCAATATTTTTATATTGCTAATTTTTTAGACTAAAAGGGGTGATTTTATGTGTGATTGTGAAGTTTGTAGAAGAAAGAAAAAACGTGATCCATTAAATCGGGGTTCTGAACCAAAAAAACAGGATTCCGAATCAGTAAATTCTTATTCATTTAGTAAAAATGCAAATTTTTTAGAAGAAGCTATACAAACAGATGAAATCGATCAAGTTTCTGAGGAATATATTGAAATAGTAGATTCAGCAGATGTACAAGTTACTACTACAAATACAAAAGCTGCACTATCTATCCAAGCCGCGTTACAAGCAGCTATTGTGGTCGTAGTAAGTATTTCTATAGCAGATAGTGAAAAGGCAGATAAAATAACACAAGAATTGTTTCAAAAATCATCTATTAAACAAATTAATAGACAAAAAACATTTATTAAAAATTCCAGAAACGTAACCGTAACAACTACTGATACAGATATTGCAGTGAATATTCAAATTCTTCTTCAAATTTTATTAGCGTTACTAGTTAAACTAAACATTTTATAAAGTGTCTATCCTATTTAGCTATAAGGGTTCACTCTAAGTAAATATTTTTTGTTGTAATATGTGGTACAAGCTTGGACTTTCTCATTATGACTGAATTAATATTCAAAATTGATGGGAAATTAAGTGTGGAAAACTACACAATAACAAAGGTGAACCTATTATTTAACAGTGAATAAAACTTATATATGTGAAGTAAAGGAAAGCTGTCTTCGTATTAGAAGACAGCTTTTTGATTTTATTAGTAAAAAGCCGTGAAAATAAAAGATTAAGTTACTTGTCCAAGCATTTTTTATTTAAATACATATAATGCTGGTAGTTAATCTAAATTTTTATAGAAAACTGATAGGAGTGAATATTGTAAATGGATGATTTAAATAAATTTTCTTCCTTTAAGTTTGATAAGGATCAAAAGAATATAATTATAGACCTTCTACTCTCAGATATTTTTAATAGGCATGGGATAAATGAAGAAAAACTAAAAAATTTATCGCCAGAAAAAAAGCAGCAAATTAAAAGTATTGTTTCTGAAATACAATCACAAGTTAATAATTATTTAGATTGAAAGGGGGTGAATGTATGAAAAAAACATGTCATTCAGATGAAAATAAAAGGTGGAGTGCATTAGACTCCTCAAATCCTCATCCATCTTTTAAAAATGCTACCGTTTCAGAAGCTGCAGCACAAGAAAGTAAAACTTACCAAATTTCTGAAGAATCTATTACAATAGTTGATTCAGCAGATGTAGAAGTTACGACTACAGATACAAAAGCTGCGTTATCTATTCAAGCTGCATTACAAGCAGCTATCGTGGTTATAATAAGTATTTCTATAGCAGATAGTGAAAAAGCTGACCGTGTAGCACAAGAATTGTTTCAAAAATCATCTATTAAACAAATTAATAAACAAGAAACTGTTATTAGAAATTCTAGAAATGTTACAGTTACGACTACGGATACAGACATAGCAGTAAATGTTCAAATTCTTCTCCAAATTTTATTAGCTTTACTAGTAAAATTAAATATTTTATAAAATGTTTAACTTGTTTTTATCTAGTGATTCTTACAGGTGAATATTCACTGTTTTAATTATAGTACAGGCTATAAATATTTATCATAACTGGACTAATATTCAACATCACCAAAGTATGAATGTAAACAAACAATTTGATGGAAAATAAAGTTTGGTTATTTTATGAAAATGTAAAAGCCATTTCCTTTATTGGATTTGGCTTTTACATTTTAAACAGTATGAATTTGAAAAGATTATATTAAGATAAAGAATTAAAATATAATGATACAAAATACTTATAAAATTATTCGTGTTTTAGAAAAATAATAAGAAAAAGGTGTTTAAAATAGAATCATTTTCATTAATAGTTCAAGTTTTGAAGAATAGTGCATACAATATAAAGTGTTTTCCTTTCTTCATTTAAGTTTTACGTATATAATTTAAAAGTACTATTTTTATTTTATTATTTTATATTTATAACAGAATAGAGGTTTAAAAATGGGTGTTAAAATCATTACGGATAGTGCGGCGGATTTACCAGTAGAATTGCTGCAAGCATATGATATTGATTTAATTCCACTCCGTGTATATGATGAAGCAGAAACAGAGTATTTAGATGGAGTAACATTAGAGTCAGTTACATTATTGCAAAAAATGAGAGAAGGCGCTGTTTATAGAACGTCATTGCCTTCACTTGAAACGTTCCAAGAAAAATTTGTTTCTTATGCAAAAGAAGGTAATCCTTGTATATATTTAGCTTTTTCATCTGAACTGTCTGGTACATATCAATCATCAGTTGTCATTAAAGAGGAAGTAAAAGAAACATATGCTAACTTAGATTTAGAAATTATTGATACGAAATGTGCTTCGCTTGGTCAAGGTCTTGTCGTTTTAGAAGCTGCTAAAATGGCAAAAGACGGCGCATCAAAAGAAGATATTTTAAAGCGTGTTGATTTTCTAATGAGCCATATGGAACATATCTTCACTGTAGCTGACTTACAGTACTTAGTGAGAGGTGGACGTTTAAGCAAAGTCGCAGGATTTATCGGTGGTTTACTAAACATTAAACCGATCTTAAACGTGGAAGAAGGAAAACTTGTACCACTTGAAAAGGTACGAGGGAAAAAGAAAGTATTAAGCCGTATTGTTGATATTATGGAAGAACGTGGTAAAGACCTTAAAGGTCAAACAATCGGTATGACTCACGGTGACGATTTAGAAACAGCGGAAGCATTAAAATCATTAATTACGGAAAGATTTGGCTGTGAAGTATTTATCGTAAATACAATTGGTGCAGCAATCGGTGCACATACAGGACCTGGCGTTATAACGTTATTTTTCTTAAATGAAGTAGAGTAAAGGATTGATCTTTTGATCAATCCTTTTTTATTTTTTAATCTGTGATAATCGGTCGATATGGTATTGATGAAGATAAAATCTTTGAAGTTTTCCTATATCAAATGCAATCTTGTAGAGGGAGTATTTTTTATATGTGTAATGATACTTAATGGTAGAAGAAAAGAGTATAAATAAGAATATATATATAGGAATTTAAATATTTGAAGATATCAAAATTTTTCCATTTCATATATAATTGTGTGGGGAGAAATATCTGTAACTATTTGTAAAAATAGGAGGCGGCTATAAAAATGCAAGAAAGTGCTAGATGGGATTTAAATCGCTTGTATTTGAATGAGGATATTCTATTTCCGATTTTGGAGTTGAAAGAGCAATATTTTGTAACAAAAGATGTAGAGATTCTTTCAAAGCTTATACAAGTTATTGAAAAAGCAGAATACTATTTGTACTGTCGATCGGTTGAAGAAAGTGTTCCATCTGACCTTACTAAATTGACCGTGAAAGTGAAGGAACTAAAAAGTGAATTACAGCAAGTAATAAAACATAATGAAGTGGAAACTTCAGATAATACTAAGTTAATAAAAGATGAACTTAATGCGTGGGAAAATATGTACATACAATTACGGGATAGGATAGAAATAGAGCACAATAATAAACTATTATCCTTTGGACAAGCAAATACTATTGCAATGAATAGTGATAATGAAAAGGAAAGATTAGAAGTATTCGAGTCATTAACATGTGCTTTACATAAGGAAAAAGAAATCTTTGCTACTGTATTAAATCAAGTAGGGAGATTGCGTAATGCAAAGAGTAATGAAATAGAAGATAGAGAGATTTTAACACAATCTTTTCATGCGAATGGCATTTCAGAAACTGTATTATTCCAAATGTGGAATGCGACAGAAGAAAACCTTGATAAATTAGTAAGTGCTTTAAACGTGTATAAGAAAGGGAAAGCTTCAATTACATGGCATGCACTTATGACGGTAAAGGAAAGTAATGAGGTCATGATTCCTTTTTCAGTAGCAATACAAAACGTTTATGATGCATGGAAGAATATTGATGAAGAATTAGCAGAATTTGCACGTAATGCGATAGAAAGTGGTTGGATAGATGCTGAACCGAGAGAGAATAAACCACCAGGCGGGTTTTGTGCTCCATTTTTCAGTGAGAAAGAATCGCGAATTTCCATTCGTTATGATGGGAGTATAAATAGTGTAAGAGTGCTCGCTCATGAATTAGGACATGCTTGGCATTTTTATAATATGAGTTTTGAACAATCTACATCTTTTTTAGATGATTATTTGCCAATGAGTACGGCTGAATCAGCATCTATTTTCTTTGAAACGGTACTCTTAAATTATCTAATTGAAACAACGGATAGTAAAGATACGAAAAAGTCATTACTTAGCTGGAAAATAAGAAATAGTTTTAATTATGTAATGGCAATACGAGCATCGTATCAGTTTGAAAAAACATTTTATGAAAAATGTAAAGAGGGTCCTTTAAGTGCTGATGAAATTGAGAAATTATCTATAATTGCACAAAAAGAAGCTTATGGAAATGCTTTAAGTGAATACCAGCCGTTTGTATGGATGAAATATATTCAATTTTATATAGCAGATGTTCCTTTTTACAAATATCCATACACGTTTGGATATTTAGTAAGTTTTAGCTTATTAGAAATAGCTCAAGAAGGTAAAAGTACTTTTCATTTGAAATATAAAGAGTTCTTACGAGAAACAGGAAAGGCTCCAGTAGAGGAGCTTATGAAAAAACATTTTGAAATAGATATAAGAAATTATGAATTTTGGAATAAAGCTTTTATTCAAATTTCTAAAGACATTGATGAATATTTGCAGCTTATGTAAGGGGAGAGTACAGTGGATCAGCAATTTATAAAAGGTATACCTTTTTCAACTTTAGAATATGCAAAAGCTATAAGTTTATTAAAAGGTTGGCTACATGAACAACAAGAGAAACCAAGGTTTGTAGTAACTGCAAATCCTGAAATTGTTATGTCTGCAAAGGAAAATACGGAAAAATCAAAGGAGTTTAAAAAGATGTTACTATCTGCGGATTTAATAACAGCGGATGGGATTGGTGTCATAATTGGCTCGAAAATATTAAAAGGAACTTTGAAAGAACGTGTTACTGGGGCGGATTTAACTCACGATTTAATAAAATATTGTAACGACAATGAATATCGTATCTTTCTTTTTGGAGCTGTGCCAGAAAGTAATAAAAAGGCAATAGAAAAATTAAATGAGCAGTTCCCAGGAGCACAGTTTAAAGGACAGCATGGCTTTGTAAATGGTGAAGAAATAGAAGAAATAAAAATGAAAATTAAGCAATTCAAGCCGCATTTATTACTTGTAGGACTAGGTTCACCAAAACAAGAAGAGTTCATTTATGAAAACATACAAACATTAAACGTTCCGCTATCTATTGGTATCGGAGGAATGATTGATATAATATCTGGTACTGTAAAAAGAGCACCGAAAATAATGAGGGATACTGGAACTGAATGGCTGTATAGGTTACTCTCACAGCCGAAAAGATTAAAGAGACAACTTGTACTTCCGAAATTTTTATTGTCGGTTATGTCAGAGAGGATTAAAGGGATTAATTAATAAAGGGGACTACATACATGAACAGAATCGGCATTATCGGAGCAATGCAAATTGAAATAGATTTACTTTTAGAAAAGCTAGTAATACAAGAAGAACAGACAATAGCGGGAATGCCATTTTATATTGGAGAATTCATGGGAACAGAAGTAATTATTGCACGTTCTGGTGTAGGGAAAGTAAATGCAGCTGCATGTGCGCAAACATTAATTCATAAATTTAATGTAGACTCTATCATCAATACGGGCGTTGCTGGTGGATTACATCCAGATGTAAAAGTTGGTGATGTAGTTATTTCAACTAATGTTACCCATCATGATGTAAGTAAAAATCAAATGAAAAAATTATTCCCGTTTCAAGAGGAGTTTATTGCAAGTAAGGAATTGATAGAGTTAGCACGTAAAGCATGTAACAGTAATAGTTCAAATATTCAAGCTCACGAAGGAAGAATTGTAAGTGGTGAATGTTTTGTTGAAGATTCAAAGTTAAAGGCAAAATTAATAGACGAATACGCACCTCATTGTACAGAAATGGAAGGTGCAGCAATTGGACATGTTGCCTACATAAATGATATACCGTTTCTTGTTATACGATGTATTTCTGACAGTGCAGATGATGAAGCTCAAGTTTCTTATGATGATTTCGCGAAAACTGCTGCAAATTATTGCTCAGAAATTATTATTGAGATTCTTAAAAATATATCTGGTAAAACTATAGTCCAAAAGGAGAGATAAGAATGTTACAAGCATTAATTTTTGATATGGATGGAACATTATTTCAAACAGATAAAATTTTAGAATTATCGTTAGATGATACTTTTGATCACTTAAGATCACTTCAATTATGGGATACGGTAACACCGATTGAAAAATACCGTGAAATTATGGGTGTGCCGCTACCGAAAGTTTGGGAAGCTTTATTACCGGAACATTCTATTGAAATAAGAGAACAAACAGATGCATATTTTTTAGATAGACTAATTGAAAACATAAAAAGCGGAAAAGGCGCTTTATATCCAAATGTAAAAGAAATATTTACATATATAAAAGAAAATAATTGTTCCATTTACATTGCTAGTAATGGTTTGAAAGAATATTTACGAGCAATCGTAACTTATTATGCTTTAGACAAGTGGGTGACTGAAACGTTTAGTATCGAACAAATACAATCGCTAAATAAAGGTGACTTAGTTAAAAGTATTATGAACAAATATGATATAAAAGAGGCAGCCGTAGTTGGTGACCGGCTATCTGATATAAATGCAGCGAAAGACAACGGTTTACTGGCAATTGGATGCAATTTTGATTTTGCGCAAGAAGATGAACTTGCTCAGGCTGATATAGTAATAGATGATTTAATAGATTTAAAGCGGATACTGCCTGCTGTACAGAGATAAATAAAGTGTGTGCATTTTTTTCGAGTCCTATATGTCTTATTTTATGGAGGGGAATATGCTTAAAAATAATTTTAAAATTAGTAATATTCCTGCGGTTTTGTGGGGAGATAAGAGTGAAAAAATTTTTATTGCAGTACATGGAAATATGTCAAATAAGGAAGATGCAGTTATTCAAATATTAGCTGAAGAAGCCGATCGAAAAGGTTATCAAGTATTAAGCTTTGATTTACCTGAGCATGGAGAAAGAAAGAATGATAACACTCCTTGTAAAGTACAGTTTTGTGTTAATGAATTATCTATAATTATGAACTACGCAAAAGAACATTGGAAAGAAATAAACGTGTTTGCATGTAGTATGGGAGCATATTTTAGCCTTTTAGCTTTTCAAAATGATGTGATAGAAAAGGCATTATTTTTATCACCAGTAGTTAATATGGAACGAATTATAGAAAATATGATGAAATGGTTTAATGTAACACCGGAGCTTTTACAAAAAGAAATGACTATAGAGACACCTATTGGTCAAAAGTTATATTGGGATTATTTATGCTATGTAAAAGAGCATCCTATTAGTACATGGAATACAGATACATATATTATGTACGGAGCTAAGGATGAACTGTGCGAATTTGAAACTATTAACTATTTTACAAAAAAACATTGTTGTGAATTAGAAGTTATGGAGACGGGTGAACATTACCTTCATACTGAAGAACAGTTAAAAATATTTGAACAGTGGTTACACAAACATATTGATTAACAAATTACAATTTATCTTGAACCTGTTAGAGAAGAATGGGGAATATATAAACTGATAGTATATTTGAGAGAAAATATAAATGTGAATGTATACACTTAAACAAACAGATGCTTTAGTTAAATAAGAATTAAACAACTATATTATCGATTTATATCTAAAGTGAAGAATACACATACTACGAATTGAATAAGATAACAATCATAAAAATGCTCAGAATCAAAAATTCTAGAGCATTTTTATGTATTTTCATAGTAAGGGGAGATTTACTTGAAAGATATACATATTCAACAAATTGAAGATTTAATGATATACGAACACGATTATCTTGTTCAGGAAAGCAAAGACGAAGGATTTTATTTCCTAATAAAACTAATAAGTGAATATGAAAATAAAATAAACACGTTTAATAAAACTGGTGAATGCTTATATGGGATTTTTCAAGGGGAAAAGTTAATTGGAATAGGAGGGTTAAATGAGGATCCATATACAATAAACAATAAGATTGGTAGGATAAGGAGATTTTATATTGCAAAAAAATACCGAAGGAAAGGATTAGGGAGGTTATTATTAGCGAGAATTATAAACGATGCGAAAAAACATTTTAATATTGTTGTTTTAAATACAGATACAGTACAGGGTGACAAATTTTATACTTCGAGTGGATTTCTGAAAGGGACAAAATATATGGGAGTGAGCCATTATTTGAACTTATATAAAAGGATATAGTGAATTATTGTTTACTTCTCCAGTAGAACTTTTGTTCTGTTTCATGTAGATTGATGTTATAATTTATAAGAATTTAATATTAGAATGGAGAATTGGATGATGGGAGAAAATAAAATTATTAATGATTTCAATGAATATTCAATTTGGATAAATACATTGAAAGGTATGAAAGAGGAATTGTGGGTGGCACCAATATCAGAGGGGAAATGGACTATTGGCGAAATAATATCTCATATTATGAACTGGGATGACTATCTATTACGTGAGACATTATCATCAGTGAGAGATGGGAAGGGAATGGAGTTCCCTGATTTTGATACATATAATAAACTAGCATCTAGTTATGCCAAATCCGGTATATCTAAGATGAAACTTCTTGAAGAAGCAAAAGCTAAAAGAGAGTTACTCGTAAAAGAACTTAGATTACTATCTGCTGGAAATCTAAAGAAACCTTTAACGGCCAATGGAGTATCACATTGTCCTCATACCGGAACGCCATATTCTCTTATATATATTATTAAAGAATTTGTAGATCATGATAACCATCATAAAAGACAGGTTATTCATTTTTTAAATGAAAATCAAATTGTTAATTGATAAAGAAAGATCCCGCAAATCATATTTGTGGGATCTTTCTTACATTATAACTTAACCTTCATGTGTTTCAATAATAATCCTGGTTTACCTTTTACATAATAAAAATGCGGATTATTTTCATCATCATAAAGCATAATATAAGGCTTTTCTTTTAGTGGGAGTAGTATAAGTATTTCGTCTATTGTAGTGTGTAACCATTGATTAGTAATAGAAACCGGCTTAGATAAAGGGATTTTTATCATATAGCCATCTTTTGGAACGACATTTAAGTTTTTAAATGGACCAGTAATTGATTTAGCGTATTGAACTGCTTCTTTTTGGATTACTGGATCTAAAGATTGCTTTTGAATGACCATTTCTTTTTGACAATCAAATACTTCAATTTGTTGATTTGTATTTGCGAACGCATTTGTTGATAATAGAAATAGAAGAAGAGAAATGACCCCGATTTTTTTTATCATAGTACAACACCTCACCATTACTATCCCCTCAAAAGCTTTAAATATTTTTCTGTCACATTCATGTAACAAAGATGTTGTATGATACAATTGGTTTTTGTTTAAAAGCAATGGAGGAAAAAATATGAAAGTTTTAATTGCAGATGACGAACAAGATATGTTAAGGATTTTAAAAGCTTATTTTGAAAAAGAAGGCTTTGAAGTATTATTAGCGAAAGACGGAGAGGAAGCACTTCAAATATTTTATGATGAAAAAATTGATTTAGCTATTTTGGATTGGATGATGCCGAAACATAGTGGTATTACTGTCTGTCAGGAAATAAAAAAGAATTCAAGCGTAAAAGTATTAATGCTTACGGCGAAAAGTGAAAGTGAAGATGAATTAGCAGCGCTTCAAAGTGGGGCAGATGAGTACGTAAAAAAACCATTTCATCCAGGAGTACTAATTACGCGAGCGAAAAAACTTATTCAGCATGATGATATTATTCAAGTACAAGATGTAAAGATAAATTTTGCCAAAAATAAAGTATATAAAAATGATATAGAGTTAGAAATTACAAAAACAGAGCTCGAATTAATAAAATGCTTTTTAAATCATAAAGGAACTATTTTAACTCGTAAAAAATTGTTAGACATTGTATGGGGATTTGACTATTTTGGAGAAGAGAGAACGGTTGATACACATGTAAGAAGGCTGCGTAAAAAAATTGGAGAAAATATTATTAAGACGCATCGTGGGCTGGGTTATAGTTTGGAGGAACAAAGTGAATAAACTTGGGAAAAAGCTATTTCTCAGCATTTCTTTAACCGTTATTCTTATATTTACAATTTCTTTATTATTAATTAACTTTCTCCTGCCGAAATATAATATTTATAAAACACGTGAAAACTTAAATGAATTTACAACTCAAATACAAAATGCGCCAGTCAATGATTTAGAAGATGTTATTCATACAATTGAAATTGAAAATAACGTTACAATTGCGTATACGCCAATTAATCAGTCAGAAGATGCTATGAACGACGCGTTACGCATGCAACTTACGAAAAAGAAAGTAACGTTAAATAAGCTTTGGATTACGAAAGACGAAGTTATGAAAGTGAAGACGGAAGGGCAATCGAATAAACTGTACGATCAAGGAAAGGTAAAAGCGAGTTTTTTTGCTAAATATATTGCGAAAGATGATACGATAATTTTAATTGGGACTTCCATTGCGAATTCAAATGAAATTATAAATACGTTAAATACATTTTACTTATATATCCTATGTTTCTCGCTCCTTCTTATTATTTTACTTGTGTGGATACTTTCAAAAATAATAACGACACCACTGAAAGAGTTAAGTGATGTGGCTCAGGATATTTCACATTTGCAGTTTAAAAGAACGAAAGTGAAAACGAATGATGAAATAGGAGAGTTGGCCAATAGTATTAATATCATGAGTGAAAAACTACATGAAGCACATCAAGACTTAACTGATCGTAATGAACATTTAAAACGATTTATGGGTGATGTAACGCATGAATTAAAGACACCGATCGCATTAGTAAAAGCATACTCTATGGGGATTAAAGATGGATTAGATGATGGGACTTATGTAGATACAATTATTAAACAAACAGATCAAATATCAAACTTAATTGAAGAACTATTACGATTTTCTAAACTAGAAAGAGATATTTTACAAAAAGAAGAATTCCCCATTGAACCACTGGTTCAGAGTATATTAGATAAGCATCAGATTGAACTGGATTCGAAAGAAATTAACTTGCAAGTAAATTGTAATGCGGGCAATACAATCGTTTATGCAGATTTAAATAAAATGAGAATGGTGTTTCAAAATTTAATTTCTAATGCGATAAAATATACAGCAAATCAAAACATAATAATTACATTAGAAGATAGAAATAAAAGTATATATTTCCAAATAAAAAATGGCATTCCTACGGATAAAATTAAGGATATCGAGAAAATTTGGGAGCCTTTTTACGTACTAGAATCTTCTCGTAGTAAAGAAAAATCAGGTACAGGATTAGGACTAGCGATAGTGAAAAGTATTTTAGAAAGGCATGGTTTTGAATATGGAGTTTCCTCTATAGATGGAGAAATTCAATTTTATATAAATGTGAAAAAGGACTAATGAAAATATTAGTCCTTTTTGCAGCTTTAGAGATTAGCGATATAGGATGAATCACCATAATTTTCGAAATTGATGTATTAAATGGAGAATTAGCAAATGTTCTACTTTCATTAAATTCACGTGAAGTTCACAGGAAAACGTTATATTTACATAGTTATATTTGAATTTAATGAAGTGAGGTATTCAGATTTGAAAAGAAAGAAATTAGTAATTGGTAGCATTTTAATGGGTATGACGTTATCTTTATCTGCATGTGGTTCATCAGATAATATTGTAACGACAAAATCAGGAAGCATTTCAGAAAGTGATTTTAACAAAAAATTAAAAGAAAACTACGGTAAACAGAATTTATCTGAAATGGTAGTAGAAAAAGTATTACATGATAAATATAAAGTTACGGATGAAGAGGTAACGAAACAACTAAAAGAATTAAAAGACAAGATGGGCGATAATTTTAATACATATATGGAATCCAATGGTGTGAAAAATGAAGATCAGTTGAAAGAGAAATTAAGGCTTACTTTTGCTTTTGAAAAAGCTATTAAAGCAACCGTAACGGAAAAAGATATTAAAGATTATTATAAGCCAAAGCTTCAAGTTAGCCATATTTTAGTAAAAGATGAAAAGACAGCAAAAGAAATTAAAGAAAAATTAAATAGTGGCGAAGATTTCGCGGCATTGGCTAAACAATATTCAGAGGATCCAGGTTCTAAAGAAAAAGGTGGGGAACTATCTGAATTTGGACCTGGTATGATGGTGAAAGAATTTGAGGATGCTGCGTATAAGTTAGAAGTTGGTCAATTGAGTGAACCTGTTAAATCTTCTTTCGGATATCATATTATTAAGCTAACGGATAAAAAAGAGCTTAAACCGTATGAGGAAGAGAAAGAGAATATTCGTAAAGAATTAGAACAGCAACGTATACAAGATCCTCAATTCCATCAACAAGTTACTAGAGAACTGCTTAAAAATGCAGATATAAAGGTATCTGATAAAGACTTGAAAGATACCTTTAAAGAGCTAGAAAAATAATAAATGGAATGTAAGGCAAGCGATAGAAATATCGGTTGTCTTTTTCTCTATTTATCCCGCTATTTGCAGGGCAGTAAGACCCCACCTCAAAATTCAGCGAAAGCAAAGAAGTGGCCCTGCTGATCGTAAACGCCCAATTGGTGAGGGCTGATTAAAGTTTCACGTTATAAAGAAGGAGGAAGTGGGAAAATACTTTCATACCTGCATTAAATTTTACTTAATAAGAAATCTTTGAGTTTCTCAACTTTTATATAAAATAAAACTGAATTTTCAGTTATTTTGTTATATAGTAAAAGAGAACGAATAAGGGGAGGGAACATTTTGAGTAAAAAGAAAATGGCAATTACACTGTCAGCAATGCTATCTGCAACAATTATACCTAGCTTTACTATGGATGTGCATGCAGAGAAGAAGGAAGAGACTAAAAGTACGAAAATTGAATTAGAAAATGGGATGACAAAACCGATTTATTCTCTCGATGAAGCTATTATCGAAAATTTATATGTAGAGACAGAAGTTGATAGTGATCGAGACGGTAAGAAAGACAGAGTATCGATAAAAGTTATGCGTCCAAAGACAGATCCGAATGTGAAAGTTCCTGTTATTTATGAAATGAGTCCATATCGATCTGGATTAAAAGATGTTCCTGTATATAATGTAGATGAAGAATTGTATGCGTATGAAGGAAAACCGTATGGAGCGGTTAATCTTGGTTCGTATGGGAACTATTACGTGCCAAGAGGTTATGCAGTTATTCTAGGCGAAAGTATCGGTACTGGAAAATCAGATGGATGCCCTACAACTGGAGATGAACAAGAGATACTCGGGACAAAATCTGTTATTGATTGGGTAAACGGTCGCGCGAAAGCATTTACAGAACAGGGTGAGGAAGTTCAGGCAAATTGGTCTACAGGAAATGTAGGTATGACTGGAGTTTCCTATAATGGTACATTACCAAATGCTGTTGCGACTACTGGAGTTGAAGGTTTAAAAACAATTATTCCAATCGCAGCAATTAGTAGTTGGTATGATTATTATCGTGCAAATGGTGCAGTCATTGCTCCAGGCGGGTATCAAGGAGAAGATACAGATAATATGGCAGAAGCAGTACTGACAAGGGAAAACCCTGAAGTTTGCGGACAAGTTATAAAAGAGTTAACGGCTGGACAAGACCGAAAAACAGGTAATTATAATGATTTTTGGGATAAACGTAACTATGTAAAAGATGCTAAAAATGTAAAAGCGAGTGTATTTGTTGTTCATGGTTTAAACGATTGGAATGTTAAAACGAAACAGTTCGCGCAATGGTGGGAAGCACTTGGAGAAAATAATGTTCCGCGTAAAATGTGGCTACACCAAGGTGGTCATGGTGGGACATCAAGTAATAACTGGCAGCAAACACAAAATAAATGGTTAGATTATTGGTTGTACGGAATTGAAAATGGAATTATGGATGAACCAATGGTTGATGTGCAAAGAGAAAATAAAACGTGGCAAAAGATAAAAAATTGGCCAGATCCAGCAGCTGTACCTTCAAAAATCCGTATGTATTTAAGCAATAAATCAGTCAATTTGCCACTAAGTATGGGATCGGCTAATAAAGTTTTCTCATTCTTAGATGATGCACAAATAAAATCAAACCAATTAGTAGCAAATCCAGAATTAGAAGTAGCAAATCGATTAGTATATACAATGCCTGTACTGCAAAAAGATACGCGTATAAGTGGTACACCAAAGATTTCAATTACAGGAAATATTGATCGATCTGTATCAAATTTAACAGCGTTACTTGTTGACTATGGAGGAGCGAAGCCGGAAATCGTAACGAGAGGCTGGATGGATCCACAAAACGTAAAGAGTATAGAAAATTCAACAGCGATTCAAGCGGGCAAAGATTATACATTTACATGGGATATGCAGCCAGATGATTATGTATTTAAAGTGGGGCATCAAATCGGAGTTGTTTTAATTGCAAGTGATTATGATTATACAATTAGACCGAAAGCTGGCACGAAACTTACAGTGAAATTAAGTGAAGTGACATTGCCGATTGTGAAATAAATATTTTTTCTAAAGAGCTTACTAAAGTAAGCTCTTTAATTTGTAGTCTGAATTTTTAATTTTTATATTTCAAATTGGAAGGGTATGTAATACAATATCATTATATTCTATGGAAAGTGAGTGATATATTATGATAGTCAGCTCTTTCGAAATCTCATTAAAATTAGAGGTACAGGAAGATTAGTTGAATTGAAATCTTCCGTACGTAAAAACGGAGGAGAAAATAAATGTTTAGTTTTTATAGTACACTTTGTACGGAACTGTATGATTACACAAAACCAGTCGGTTATTCTTTAAATGGTGATATTGAGTATTACAAAGAACGTTTAAAAGATTGTAGAGGAAGAATCCTCGAAGCCGCAGTAGGTTCAGGGCGTGTCATCATTCCGCTTCTAGAGGCTGGTTTTAAAGTGGATGGGATAGATTATTCACCTGAAATGCTAGATTCTTGCCGTAAGCGCTGTAAAGAGAGAGGCTTACATCCTAATTTATATGAAGGAAGCTTGCAACAATTTTCACTTCCGCATAAATATGAAGCAATTATCATTCCTACTGGATCTTTTTGTTTAATTGAAAATCGTTTGGATTCTATAAATGCATTAAAATGTTTTTATGAACATCTTAATCCAGGTGGACGATTAATCGTAGATATTATGCTCCCGCATAAATGGAAGACTGGGGAAATTCATACATCGACTTTCTCTTTGCCAAGCGGAGACGGAATCACATTAGAAAATAAATCAATTGAAATAGATTGGCTGAACCAAGTTACTGTATCATATTTGAAATATGAAAAGTGGAGTAAAGGACAGTTAGTACAAACAGAATTGCAACGCTTTGCGCTGCGCTGGTATGGAATAGAAGAGTTTATACTTCTTTTAGAAAGTATAGGTTTCTCAAACATTACTTGCTCTGCTGAATATGTTTATGAAAAAGAACCGTCAAATGCAAATCAAATGATTACTTTTGAAGCTGTGCGAAAAGAATAGAACTAAAACTATGAATAAAAAATAAGGCAATCGTTTTAAAATCGGCTGTCTTATTTTTTATTTTATGTAATGGTTTATAGAGAAAGATTGGAGGGAAATAAATGAAACTTATATTAATATTTGGCCCACAAGCAGTTGGGAAAATGACAGTGGGGCAAGAATTAGCAACATTAACTGGTTTAAAACTTTTTCATAACCACATGACAATTGATTTAGTAAGTCCAATTTTTGATTACAGTACGAAAGAAGCAAAAAGACTAGTAAGTTTATTTCGTAATGAAATATTTGAAGAAGTATCTAAAAGTGATTTATCTGGAATGATTTTTACGTATATATGGGCATTTGACCTCCAAGAGGATTGGGATTATATACATCATGTAGAAAATATTTTTGAATCAAAAGGTGGGACAGTGTATTTTGTAGAGCTGGAAGCGGAATTAGATGAAAGATTAGAACGAAATAAAAGCCCGAATAGATTAGAACATAAACCGAAAAAAAGAGATATTGAGTGGTCTAAAAATAATTTGAAAGAAACGATGAAAATGCATAGATTAAACTCTCTTCATGGTGAAATTGAAAAAGAAGAGTATATAAAAATTAATAACACGTATTTGAGTGCAAAAGAAGTAGCGGAAATGATTAAAGAGAAGTTTCAATTGTAAAATTCCCGAAGTCTATTTCGTTTCTATTGTCCAAGCATTCTCCTACTAATTACATATACTATTTATGTTAAAATCGGTCACTATTTTAGATGGTGCTATTTTAATATATATAACTATGCAGGGAAGAGGGGAGAATAAATTTGGAAAACGTAGAACAAGATAGAATTGAAAATCAAGTGTATTCAAATCGTGTAGTAAGATCAGAATTTGATGCGAATTGGGAAACTTGTATATCAAAGAGTGGTTATGTAATTTATATAGCAACAAGTAATAATGCTGAAGTAATAGTGCTTCTTGCAGATGGTTCAAGTAAATTATTAATTTTCGAAAAAGGCGGTAAAGTAGTTGTAGGTGGCGGTGGAACAAGTCATTACAGTAAGCCGCATATTGCAAGAAATATTTAAGATAGAGCATGTTAATTAAGAAGAAACTAGAAAACGGTTGTCATTCATGTTTAGGGCATGATAGACGAACCGTTTTTTATTTGTTTATAAATTTAGAAGAACTTCATTGATTACCAATACATCGAGATGAGCAGCGAAATTAGAAGAAAACTTGGCGGGTAATGGTACAAAATATTATGTACATTTGCAAGAATCTTACAGCGATATAAAAAAGCATTTCCTATTTGGGGAAACACTACTTCTATGTTATAGTATAATAGTGTTTTTAGATGGTACTATTTTAATATATCTATAATTTTGTTATGTATTATTTTCATATTAAATTAGCACCTAAAGTATTTTTTTATATAAGGAGTAGTAATTAGAGAAATGAAAAATATAGACTTTATACTAGAAAGTGACGAGGCATTAAAACCGTCTGAACGATTAGTACTATTATTATTAGAGAAGCATAGAATGTTATATACGAACGATCTATTGGCATTATCAAATTTATCATATAAAACATTAACAGATGCATTAACGGCGCTAGTTTTAAAATCGTATGTGTTAAAGGAAACAGGTAAGGGAAGAAGACAGAATTGCTATAGATTAGTATGATAAGGCAGCTGTTTTAGAAACTTTTACATATGTTTTTTCAATTGTAAGGTGAAATTGTATTTTTGTTTTCGAACGAAAAACTTACTATAAGAGGGGCTAAGATAGTAGCGTTTCATTTTTGTAAATATAATTATTCTATCATTGAAAATACAAAAATAAAATAAACCGCATAAAACAGAAATAAAAAAACAATCCATTTTTAAAATGGATTGTTTTTTATTGGAATAATATTATTTGATATGTTGAAAGTATAAATAGCAGAATAAACATTACCTGTTTTAGTTCATGCAACTGAACAAATATGATGAAAACTATGTGTATAGTTTTTTGCTTGCTTTTTCAGTCACTCTAATGAAATCATGGTCTTCATTGTTTAAAGGCAGTATTTTTAACAGTATTGCTATTCAGCATTAAGCACAAAAAGTGATATATAATATTATTATGTAAACTTAAGATTTTAAAAGGAAAATATAATAATGAATAGAACATGTAGAAGGAGATGCTTAAATATTTTGAAGGATGGGAGATTATTATGGAGCATTTACAATCAATAGCACAAGCTGTTATAAGTGGTAATAAGGAAAAAGTAGTGAAGTTTATAAAGGCGAGTCCAAGTATTGTTAACGAATGTAGTGAAGATGGATGGACACCACTTCATTTAGCAGCTTATTTTGGACAGAAAGAAATAGCGAGTTTTCTTTTAGAAAGTGGTGCAGATATACATAGTAGAGCGAAAAACGAAAATGAAAATACGCCTTTGCAAGCGGCAATTGCGAACAAGCAAAGTGAACTTGTCGATTTCTTAATTGAAAAAGGATCAGATATAAATATTATGCAAAGTGGTGGCTGGACAGGACTCCACGAAGCAGCATTATTAGGAAATGAGGAAATAATTATGTTGCTCCTTAAAAATGGAGCTAATAAGATGATTAAGAAAAGTGATGGGAAAACAGCGTATGATATTGCATTAGAAAAAGGATATGATCACCTTTTACATCATTTGAAACAGGAAGTGAACTTATGATGAATAAATGGAGTGTTGGTATATTTTTATTTAATGAAGTAGAAGTGTTAGACTTTGCAGGGCCATTTGAAGTTTTTTCTGTAACTGAGGTGAATGGAGAAAAACCATTTACTGTTTATACAGTTAGCGAGAATGGGGAAATGATTACAGCAAGGAATGGATTGAAAGTACAGTCAGATTATAGTATTGAAAATTTACCACCAGTGGATATTTTAATAATTCCGGGCGGGCTAGGTGCTAGAAAATATGAAATAAAAAATGAAATAGTAATAAAATGGATTCGCCAACAAATGAAAGAAGTAAAGCTGATGACTTCAGTTTGTACAGGAGCGCTATTACTGGCGAAAGCAGGTTTACTAGAAGGTTTAAAAGCAACAACACATTAGGCTAGTATTGAAAAGTTTAAAAATGAGTTTCAAAATGTTGAAGTTATAGAAAATGTAAAGTTTATAGATGAAGGACATATTATAACATCTGCCGGAATTTCAGCTGGAATTAATATGGCATTTCATATTGTGAAAAACTTGTTAGGTGTGCATGTTGCGGAGGACACAGCGAAGCGAATGGAGTATGATATTAGTTTCCCAAATTAAAAAGCCCGGATTGGGCTTTTTATATTGAATGAATATAGTTAAGCTCTTCATCACTCAACATAGGGCGAACAGATGCATTTGCATTTTCTTGTGCTTGTATTCCTGTTTTGGCACCAGGAATTACAACACTTACTGCCGGATGAGAGAGTACATAGCGAAGTGCAAGTTGCCCTAAGGTCTGATTTTTATTTGAGAGCAACCGAAGTTTCTCTACAGTTTGTAAGTCTTCTTGAAACCAAGTTTCATTTGGCCAATCTTTGCGTAAATCTCCATCCGGAAAAATTGTTTTATTTGTGAATTTTCCAGTTAAAATGCCCATTTTTAATGGACCACGAATAACAGCTCCTAAATTTTTCTCTTGTAAAAATGGTAATATATCTTTTTCTGGTTTTCGATTTAATATATTGTAATCAAGCTGTACGATATCAATTTCGTTGTTGTTATTGAAATGATGAATGTATTGTAAATCATGAGTCGAAACACCGACTGCTCTTACTTTGCCATCACGTTTTAATATGTCAAATGCACGTAGAAATGCTTCTGTTTCCCTACGATTATGCCACCAAATATGACAAAAATAAAGATCAATATAATCTGTTTGAAGACGTTGTAAACTTGTTTCGAATACGGCGATGATTTTTTCGGGAGTATCATATACAGGAACTCCATTAGGGTCGTAGTGATGCCCGATTAAACCACCTTTCGTTGATAGGATAATATCATTGCGATGTCCTTTAATCGCGGTAGCCACCAACTTTTCGCTATGTCCTAAACCATACACATCCGCAGTATCAATAAAATTCACACCACACTCAATTGCTTTTTTTATAGCGGTTATAGATTGTTTATCGTTAACAGGTCCCCATTCATCACCACCGATTGCCCATGCGCCAAAACCTATTTCAGAAACAGTTATTCCAGTTTTACCTAATGTGCGGTAATGCATATTTCTCCTCCTTGTAAGCATGTTATAACATGGATATGTGGGCAAGGAATTTTTTGTGTGAAAAAACTCTTCTACAATAGTAGAAAAAGAATTACAGAAACTACTATTTTATAGCAGCATGTATAAAAAAAAACGGTGTAAATATGGAAATGTCGTCGAATGCTATCTTTAATTGGTTAATTTATGGGATATTTTTGTGAAGGAGTTTATTTTATAAGAATAGAATTTAATTTAGTAAGAAAACGTGCCGATGGTAGTGAAAAATATGGGTTAGGGGGATTTGAATGAGGAAACTCAAACGAGTAAATGTTCCTAATATACCAGAGCAATTATCACAACCTAGTGACAAGCGTAGGATAAATAAAAAGAAGTTAAGGCGACTTATTTTAATGGTCCTTTTTATTGCGGCAACTACTCTGTACGTTCAATATATTTTAACGAAACAACAAGAAGTAATTGATAAAAAGAAAGATACGATTACGGATCAAAAGAAGCAATTAGTATCTTTAAAGAAAGATAAAGATTCTTTAAAGACTAACATAGAAAATTTAACAGACGATGAGGAAGAAATTTTGAAGTTAGCGAGAAAAGAGTATCAATTTTCTAAGTCAAATGAAACTATATTTGTGATGCCAAAGTAATAAAAACAGTTAGCCATTGAACTGCACCCCCAATTGTTAGACACCGTCTAACAATTGGGGATGCAGTTTTTTATGTATGAATGTCATGGTACAAGGAACAATCACATATTGTAGAAATAAAGAGTTTAAGCTATTTTCATAAATATGGAATATGCACTAAAATAAATGTTGTTAAAATTCTGTCAATTATATTATAATACAAGGTAAGCGGATACATTTTTTAATCAACGTTGAGTTCCTCGCTCATACGACTATTAAGAAACCCGTTATCCTTGTATAAGAAAGGAAGATAGCTGTGTACGCTTCAAATACAATTTATATCGTAGGGGATGCGAAAGCACCTCAAAATAATCCCATTACTGAAAAGTTTAAAAGCTATTTCGTAGCATTTATACTTGTTAAGGATACAGGGGAAATTGTAGATGCAGACTGCTCAGCGACAATTGCATTAACATCTCAATTTGTTAAATATTTATTTCTACATAAAAATATAAATGACCCGGCGTTAGTAATGGAAGTAAAGAACCGATATTTCGGTTCTTCTCAAAAAGCGTTACTTGTAGCGCTAAAAGATGCACAGAAAAAATATAATCAGATTGCTGCTTTGTCTACTCAATCATAGACAAAATCCAGCCGTAAGAATCATTCTTATGGCTGGATTTTTTTATTTCACATTATCGTCCTACATTAAAAGTAAACGAAAACAAAGTAGAGAGATAGAAGAGTAAATGCCCAATAGGTTTACCCAATAATCCGTGGGTATAAACCTCCGGTGGATTAAAATTTCACTTCATTGGAGAACGAAAGGATGAACAAAATGAAAATTACAGATGTAAAAGTAAATCGTAGACGTGTAAAACTGCATACACCGTTTAAAACCGCGCTTCGTACTGTAACCGAAATTGAAAGTATAGATGTTTATATTCATACAGACGAAGGAGTGATTGGTAAGGGGGCTGCAGCCGCAACGCCAGTTATTACGGGGGATTTCACCAGCGGAATGGAAGAAGCGATTTTAGGGCCGATGCGTTCATGTTTAATTGGTCAAAATATCATTCAATTTCAGCAGTTACTACAGCGCATTCAAATGAGTTGTATTGGAAATTCAAGTGCGAAAGCAGCGGTAGATATCGCTTTATATGATGTATATTGCCAATATCAAAATGTGCCGTTATATGCATTGTTAGGCGGGAAGAAAGAAATTCATACCGATATTACAGTGAGTGTGGATGAGCCTGTATTAATGGCAAAAGAAGCGAAGAAACATATAGAAAAAGGATTTCAAACATTAAAGATTAAAGTGGGTAAAGAGGCGCATTTAGATTTGGAACGTATTGAGGCAATTCGAAATGTGGTACCAAGAAATACGACATTACGTTTAGATGCGAATCAAGGTTGGAGTCCAAAAGAAGCGGTTTCTATCATTCAAGAGATGGAAAATCGTAATTTAAATATAGAATTTATTGAACAACCAGTACACGCGAAAGATTGGGATGGGTTAAAGTACGTCAAAGATCGTGTGCAAACGCCAATTATGGCCGATGAAAGTATATTTTCAGCAAGTGACGCATTAAAGCTCGTTCAAGGAAGATATGCAGATTTTATTAATATTAAATTAATGAAATGTGGTGGCATACGTGAAGCATGGCGTATTGCTGATATCGCAGAAACAGCTGGTGTGAAGTGTATGGTGGGCAGCATGATGGAGTCTTCACTTTCCGTTAGTGCTGTTGCGCATTTAGCGGCAGCGCATCCTAATATTCATTATTTTGATCTTGATGCACCGCTTTGGTTAATGGAAGAGCCAGAAGGAATGACTTATTCTGGATCAAAAGTAAACCTTCAATCGACAGTGAATAGTAAATCTTAGGAGAAGAGACAAGTAAACTATCTTTTAAGGGGGATATATATGAAAAAAGTAGGAACTGCATTTTTAACAACTTTATTTATATTTTCATCGTTTACATCGGCAAATGCTGAAGAAAAGAAGGATAATAAAGCATTTATAGATGTATCTGCTGCAACGTTATGGACAGCACCTGATTCATTAAGACCAATCGATACACCGAGTGCAACAAATCCAGTGGATCTATGGAAATGGACGAAATCAATGACACTTGACGAGAAACTATGGTTAACAAATGCAAATAAATTAGAAACACAAGCTTTACTCGGTCAAGAAGTAACTGTTATTGATAAGAAAGGCGAATGGGTGAAGGTATTAGTGCATGGACAGCCAACACCACGAAATGAAGAAGGTTATCCGGGCTGGATGCCTGAAAAACAATTAACATATAATCAAGAATTTGCAGATAAAACAAATGAACCTTTTGTCTTAATAACTAAACCAACAGCGATTTTATATATAAATCCTTCTGAAAAACATAAATCACTTGAAGTCAGTTATAATACAAGACTGCCGCTATTAAGTGAAGACACAATTTCATACCGTGTATTGTTGCCAAATGGTCAGAAAGCATGGCTACGAAAAAATGATGGAACAGTTTACCGATCTCAAACTGATATTCCAACTCCGGCGGCCAATGATTTAATTAACACAGGGAAAATGTTTTTAGGCTTACCGTATATATGGGCTGGTACAAGTGGTTTTGGATTTGATTGCTCTGGCTTCACACATACGATCTATAAATCGCACGGCATTACAATTCCGCGAGATTCTGGACCGCAATCAAGAGCAGGGGTTGCAGTTGATAAAGAAAATCTACAAAAAGGAGATTTAATTTTCTTTGCACATGATCAAGGGAAAGGTAGTGTCCATCACGTTGCAATGTATATTGGTGATGGCAATATGATTCACTCACCAAGAGCTGAAAGGTCGGTAGAGATTATACCGCTAAATACACCAGGATATATAGAAGAATACGCTGGTGCTCGTCGTTACTTACCTTAAAAATAGAAGGGGGTTTTTAAATGAAAAAAGTTGTTCGTTACTCATTAGTTAGTACTCTATTAGTTTCTTCATTTTTAGTTGGTTGCGCAAAAGAAAAAACTGCAACAAAGCCGAAAGATGAGAAGAAAGTATTACAGTTACTAGAAACAGGTGAAATTCCGTCGTTAAATTCAGGGAAAGTAACAGATGCAGTCTCGTTTAACGTTTTGAATAACGTAATGGAAGGACTATTTCGTCTATCGAAAAATGATGAAGTAATTGAAGCCGGCGCACAAAAATATGAAGTGAGTAAAGATGGAAAAACATATACATTCCAATTACGTGATGCGAAATGGTCTAACGGAGAGCCAGTAACCGCTCATGATTACGTATACGCTTGGAAGCAATTGGTAAATCCAGATACTGCTTCTCAATATGCATACATTGCGTACGATGTAAAAAATGCTGAGAAGATAAATAAAAAACAACTAGGTCTAGATGAATTAGGAGTAAAAGCGAAGGATGATAAAACATTCGTCGTAGAGCTAGAACATCCTGTACCGTATTTTACGAAATTATTAATTTTACCATCCTTCTATCCAATTAACGAAAAATATGCGAAAGAGCAAGGTGATAAATATGGATTAGAAGCAAATAAAGCGGTATATAATGGACCGTTTACATTATCAGAGTGGAAGCATGAAGCTAGCTTTACAATGAAGAAAAACGATAAGTATTGGGATAAAAAAGAAGTGAAGTTAGATGAAGTAAACTATCAAATTGTAAAAGAAATTTCAACTGCGGTAAATTTATATGAAACAGATAAAGTTGATAGAGCTGTTATTTCTACAGAATTCGTAGATAAATATAAAAATAATAAAGAGTTAAAACAATATACAGATCCAGTTATGTACTTCTTCCGATTTAATGAAAATGTACCGATTCTTAAAAATAAAAATGCACGTCTTGCGCTAAGTACAGTTTTTGATAAGAAGGGACTCGCAGATTCATTTTTAAATGATGGATCGGTTGCAGCAAACTATTACGTACCAAAAGGATTTTTAAAGGGCCCAGATAAGAAAGATTTTAGAAGTACGGCTGGTGAGTTTAATAAGACAAATGTAAAACAGGCGAAGGAATATTGGGAGAAAGCAAAACAAGAGACAGGTACAAATGAAGTGACGTTAGAACTATTAAATTATGACTTGGAAAACTTTAAAAAAGTTGGAGAGTACATTAAAGAGCAGCTTGAGAAAAACTTACCAGGATTAAAAGTGAATGTGAAATTACAACCACATACGCAAAAATTAGCACTTGAGAAGAAGAAAGAATATGAAATGTCGTTATCACGCTGGTTACCAGATTATCCAGATCCAATGACTTACTTAGAAGTATTCCTTTCTGGAAGTAGCGTCAATAATACAGAATATGCAAACCCAGAATATGATGCGTTAATTAAGAAGATTAAAACAGAATTAGGTAATGATGAAAAGGCTCGCTGGAAAGCAATGCAAGATGCTGAAAAAATGCTACTTGATGATGCAGTAATTGCACCGGTATTCCAGCGCGGATTATCTTACTTACAAAAACCATATGTGAAAGATTTATATGTACATCAATTTGGTCCAGCTACAAGTTTAAAATGGGCAGATGTACAAAAATAAAAGAATGGAGAAACAGACTTCATGTATGTGATAGTCTGTTTTTTTTATTTAAAGTTAGAAAAATAGTTCATGGTATAATTTATTAGTCTGTAAACAGTATTTGGAGGGGAAATGATGTCTATGTTTGAAGAAGAGAAAGTAATTTATACAAAAAGATTATTTATGAGGAAACCAATTGTAGAAGATATTAATCAGTTTTATAACATATTAAAAAAAGATACTGTTGGCAAATGGTTGGCTAAATCAAGAGGAATGTCGAAGGAAGAAACAAATGATTATATTGGGCAACTTATCTTACATTGGGAACAGTATGACTTCGGGGTATGGTTGTTATTTAATAGTGAAACAGGAAAGCTTTTAGGACATTGTGGTTTAAGAAAGGTAGATGAAACAGGTGCAATAGAAATTATGTATCTCCTTGACCCAGAACATTGGAGGAATGGGTATGCATTAGAAGCAGCAGAGGCTTCCATTAAATATGCAATAGAGACTTTGAATGTAACAAGAATAATTGCTAGAGTTAAAGTAGCAAATGAGAGCTCGAAAAAACTTTTACGAAAGCTCGGGTTTATATATACTCATGAAGTTAATCATAGCGGGCGTTTATTATCATATTTTGAACTTCATACATCATCCGAAGAATTCTAGACATTTCATATGTTTTTTTATTGTTAAAAAATAAAATTATTACTAAAATTCCAGTGTGAAATTTATGTAGAATCTTGTATAATTAACATGTTTCTATGGAAACATTTTCTTGCGCTATTTATATAGGGCTTAATAGAACAAGGAAGGAAATACATACATGTATATAATAGATAAATAGAATGGGACATGTATAGAGACAAAGGAGAGAAAAGATGACGTGTCAAAAACAAGGGTTACAATTTAATAACGATAGAAAGAGGGACAGAAGATGAAAATGAAGCATGCTTTTGGTCCTATAATTTTAGCATGTGTGCTTTTTTTCATTATCATTCTAATCCCATCGAAAAGTTTAGTATCGCTTATTAGTGATAAGAAGGTAGAAGATGCGGCAACTTCTTTACAAAAAGAGAAATTACAAAGTGTTTTCTTACAGCAAAAAATGTTAGAGAATTCACAGTATTTACCGATGTACGGTTCATCAGAATTTTTACGAATGGATGCATATCATCCGTCTAATTATTTCAAAGTAAATCCAGCTGGTTTTACACCGTTTTTAATTGGAACTGGCGGTACACAAAGTTTAGCTCATATTTTAAATATGACATCTACTATGGATGAATTAGAAGGTAAAAAAGTAGTCTTTGTTCTTTCACCACAATGGTTTACAAAGACTGGTGTCTCACAAGGGGATTTCACTAATAATTTCTCCAAACAACAAGCATATCATTTTATTTTTAATGATAAGATAAATCCAGAAATGAAAAAGCAAATCGCGAAACGGCTATTAGATTATAAAGTTGTTCAAGAAGATGATATATTAAAAAATTCATTAGAAGGTATTGTATATAATGATACGAAACATAACATAAAAGCAGGTTTAGTTAAACCACTTGCTTATATGCATCGAAATATTTTAGATCATAGAGATATATTTAACTCTTTATTTAAAATCGAACCGATGAAGGAGAAAACAAATATCGGACTTCGTTCAATTTCTTGGGAAGACGCACGTAAACACGCAGAACAAGAAGGGAAAGCTGAGTCTACTACAAATACATTCGGAATTGAAAATCCGTATTATCATAAGAATAATCTGAAGAAAAAACTAAAAGGTTTAAAAAACTTTAGAGCAAATGAAACATATGATGAATCACCAGAATACGATGATTTACAAATTATTTTAGAGTTATTTAAAGAGAAAAATGTCAAACCACTCTTTATTTCTGTACCTGTAAATGGGCCCTGGTATGATTATACTGGCTTCCCGAAAGAACGCCGTGAAGTGTATTATAAAAAAGTTCGAGAACAGGTTGAGAAAGCAGGATATCCAGTAATTGATTTCTCTGGTCATGAATATGATAAGTATTTCTTAAAAGATACGATTCATTTGGGCTGGAAAGGTTGGATTTATTTTGATGAAGCAGTGCAGAAATTTTATTCTGAGAAATAAAGTATAGAAATCGGAATGGCTATGAGCCGTTCCGATTTTTTTAGTATAGAGGATTTTGGTGAGGACAATTTGGGAATGCATGTATATCTTGAATCTGTCTATAATCATAATGTTTCATTGCAAACTGAGCTTGATAAAGGTATTCATACACATATAATTGACCATCATGCGCTGAACATAATACACCAGAAGTTCCTTGCCCATTTATGAAGGAAATGCCGATAGGGCGTCCGATTAAGTACGGTATTTTTTGCTGCCAATGCATAGGGGAATCACTCCTTTTTGAGATAATATACGAAAGAAATGATCAAATGGTTGCTTATCCATGTAAATGTAGATGGAAAGGTATTATATAATTCCTGAAGATTAATTCATATATAAATAAAAAACCGCTATAATTCCGAATGAATTTATAGCGGTTTTTATTATATTCTTAAGCGAGATTTTTACGCTTTTTTGTCCATTTTTTTATAACGAAGTATAAAAGTATAAGTACGACGCCACCAATTGCGAATGATTTCACATACGGACCAGCAATATCATTTATATTCTCCCAATTTTCACCTAGTTTTTCACCTAAATAAATGAAAATAATAGACCAAGGGATAATCGCAAGTGCTGTTAATGTAGTGAAACGTAGTAATGGCATTTTTGTAATACCAGCAGGAATTGAAATCGCATGACGCACTACTGGAATGAAGCGTGCTGTAAAAATGACGCCAGTTCCGTAACGATTAAACCAATCTTCTGCAGCATCTATTTGTTTTTTATGTATGAAAATATATTTTCCGTAACGTTCTAATATAGGGCGTCCGCCGTATCGTCCAAGCCAATAAATAAAGATTTGAGCAATAACACCGCCAATTGTACCGAATACAACAGCGCCTATAAATGAGATACTTCCATTGAATACTAAGTATCCTGCATAAGCAAGGACAATTTCACTTGGGATAATTTCAATCATAAGTCCAAGCATAATGCCCCAATAACCTAATCCTTCAAAAAACGTTAATACTGAATGAATAAAACTACTTAACATTGTTGCACCTTCTAGTTTATGAATTTTTGAGTATAAGAACCTTTTATTTAATGACGTAAAAGGTTCACTATATGTAGATTATACCTTATTTACATAGGGGATTGCTATTTCAATTCTTTTATGTCTCTCATAATTATTATAGTAAAAGATATAAGCCGCGTTTTCATGAAGAGTTAATGAAAAGATTATTAAAAATTTCTCATATATCAATGATAATAGACTGAAAATTAAGTATAATGGTATAGGTCTTTCATTTACAAAAATAGGAGGAGAACATATGTATATTACAGATCCGATTTATGGACCAATCTCTATTCGTGATAGAGATATCCTTCGATTGATAGATACAAAAGCATTTCAAAGGTTGGCGAATATTAAACAACAAGGACATACTTATTTTTTACATGAGAACGCAATGCATACGAGGGAAGAACATTCGATAGGTGTATATGTGCTAGTAAATAAAGTGATAGAACATCTTACTGAGATTGGTGACATACATTTATCGAAATATGAACGAAAGCTAGTATCTACTGTAGCCCTTCTACACGATGTTGGACATGGGCCATATTCACATTGTTTTCAGCAAATATCGGGTGAAGATCATGGTGAGTGGACGGTACGAATCATTCAAGAGGACGAAGAAATACGTACGATTTTAAATCAAACACATAGATTATTAGATGATGTAACGAAAGCTTTAACAGAAGATGGAGTTTTTCCAATTATAGATGAGCTCTTATTTAATTCATTAGGAATGGATCAATTAGATTTTTGGAATAGAGATTTATATTACTCATCGCTTGAATTAGAAGGTTTACAGATAGAAGAATTGATTGCTAACATGCGTTTAATTGATGATAAACTTGTTATTGAAGAATCAGGAATCCCCTTCATCGAACAATTAATGAAAATGAAAGAAGAGCTTTACAATAATGGATTTGGCCACCCGTTTGTGATAGGAAAAGACATATTGCTGCAAACAATTTTAAAAATGATAGAGGAGAAAAATCTTTCGTTCTATACTCCTGAACTTCAAAACTTCTTTCATAAAGGAGAGAAGTTAGAAGTAGAAGACTTTCTTCCGTTACAAGATGAAATGATTTTAAATGAAATAAAGTACTTTGCAAAATCAGAGGACGTACAATTAGCGACGTTAATTCACCTTTATTTTTCAGAAGCCAAAAGTTTATCTTTTGAAAAAGGACTAGAGGGTGATTTTAAAAAGGAAAATAGCACCTTAGCAGTAATAACTGAGAAAAAGGCGTACAGTTCATATGTAGGTGGTATTTACGTCTATAGTGAGGGGCAGTTAGAGGACATTTTAGAGAAATCAAATTTCATTCAAGAGATAGTAAAATTGCCTAAAAAAGAATATGCCTATTCAATTTGATTTGGTTCGAAAATAAAAAATGAATGAGATGGAAACGTAAATTTAGAGGAGGGAATAAAATACATGAAACATAAAATTGCTGTACTGGCAGATGTACATGGAAATGCAACTGCAACTGCTTTAAAAGCAGTTATCGAAGATTCTATGAAAGAAGGTGTGACTGATTATTGGTTTTTAGGAGATTTAATTATGCCTGGTCCTGGATCGAATGATTTATTTGAAATATTAGAAAGTATTAACGTTGATACTTATGTACAAGGAAACTGGGAAGATAGTTTTCTTGACGTTCTTAATAAAAATATTGATATTGATAACGCAACTGATATTTATGTTTCTAGATTAGTTCAGTATCAATGTGAAAACTTGGATGAAAACTATATTAAGCATGTTAAAAATTTACCATTACATATAACAAAACAGGTTAATGATTTATCAATCAGTATTAGTCATAATCTACAAAATAAAAATTACGGGGGAGATTTGTGGCCCACTAATAATCAGGGACAGTTTGATCGGTTATTTGATCGTGATTATGATATTGCGATTTACGCTCATACCCACCATCAATTATTGCGCTATAGTAGCAATGATCAATTAATTATTAACCCAGGAACAGTTGGACAACCTTTTTACAAGTGGAATAAGCTAAACTCTGACTTACGTGCTCAGTATGCAATTCTTGAAATTGATGAGGCAGGGATTACTGATGTGAGGTTTAAAAAGGTTTTTTACGATGTAGAAAAGGAATATAAAAATGCCATAAATAAAAATCTTCCTTATATTGATTTATATCGTGAGCTGTTAGAGACAGGAAAAACTCATACGCATGATATTGAATTATTACAAGAAATTAATGACAAATATAATTATAAAGATGAAGTAATTAAGTTTATTGAGAAAATCTGATGGGAATTTAATAAAAAGAAATGAACATTGTTGAATGTTAGGTTAGTCATGATTTTTACATAATCAAGAGCTATTGTAGAATGAAACTTAGATGTAAAATGATTTTTGTATTTTATATTGATTGAAAACAAGCATCCCCCTGTACTACGTATATGACGGGGGGATGCTTGTTTTTTAAGGCTTCACATCTAAGTTCTGTAAAAATAAAGTTGCTGTTACGTAACGTTTTGCTAACATTTGTACATATGCGGTATGTACAGAAAGGGTCGCAATAATAATAGCGTTACGAATTGCTTCGCGTTGTTCGTTATTAATTTGATCGAACTTGCTTGCGATTTTATCAGCTTTTTCTTTTACGATGTTTTCAATTGTATGAACGGTATCTGTTGCATTTAATTGTAAGCAATTCCCTTGATTGAGTTCTTCAAATAGAGAAGAGTATGCTACATATAAATGAACAGGATTGATTAAATCATCACTTCGATCGGCTGGGTCATTTACAATAAGGCGTAATAGCTTACGAATGGATTCAAAATCAAGTGCTGTTTTTAAATCTTCGACAATAAATAGTAAGGCTGCTTGTTCAATTGAATATTTTTTCCCCTTTTGAGGAGAGCCAATCATTTCTTTTATATCTCGTTTCACCCAGTTTTGCATAGCAGTTACAGAGAAACTTGTGTTTTCAATCTGATTGCCAAGCGCAACTATTTCATTTAAAGAAAAACCGACATCAGTATCGTCAATTTTAATCAGCTTTTCAAAAATAGGTGAAAGTGCGGTAGTAATAAAAGCTGTAACGCTTTGTCCGCTTTCAATATCTTTTTTATGTGACTTTGCCCAAGCTTCTTGTAAAATACCGAGAGGCTTTTTCGTATTCCATCCTCTTAGTGATAGAAGAAGGGTAGCCATTTCGTTTCGTGTGAGATGAAATGTTTCCATCTTTTCACCTCCAAAATAATAAAAAGTTCTTATGAACTTATAATATGTTTTGTTTCATTTAAAGTCAATTCTGTTTTGCTTAATTTTTCCTTTGTGACCAAACTGTTGAAAGTAAATAATACTTGCATATTTCGACAAAAGTTCATATAATAAGTTCATAAGAACCTTTAAAATGTTCTTAAAAACAAATCTATCATTCTGAATTTACTAGAAAGATAGATTTCACATATATCTATATAAAAGGAGAATGGATATAATATGTTGAAAAAACTTGTAGCAGTAATGACAGCATTCATGGTTATCTTTGGGGCTAGCAGCTTTATGTTCGTAGATCATGCAGCAGCGAAAAGTTACAAATCTGGTAAAAAATCATTTACACCAAGTTCAGGTCAAAAGTCAAAAGTTGATTTAAACAAAAAAGACTCAAATGTAAATTCTCAAAAAACGACTCCAGATTCAAAAACGAAAGCAACAAACACGGCACCAAAAAGTAATAAAGGAAGCTTTATGAAAGGTTTATTACTAGGTGGTCTTGGTGGTTTACTAATGGGTAGCTTATTTGCAAATATGGGAGCTCTTGGTTCTGTATTAGCGTTTATGGTAAATATGTTAGTAATGGCTGGTATCGTAATGTTAGCAGTTCGTGCATTTAAATACTTCAAAGACCAACGTAAGAAGAAAGCAGATGAAGTAGCATGGAAACAATAAAAATTTCTGAACAAGAGCTTATAAATGCGCTTTGCGTATATATAGCTGAAAAAAGACAAGTGGGTCCAGAAGAAGTGTTAGTTGAACTCATGTATGATGACGACTACGGTTTCTCTGCGGAAGTAGAGGTAAATGGTCGCCAGCAAATTTTAATTCAAGCAAACTTAATCGAAGCTTTACGCTTATTGCTTGACAGAGAATATAATGTCAATCCATTCGCAGCGAGATTACAACTTGAATTAGATGATGAAGAAGGCATTTACGCATTAGCGAAATTTAATAACTCAGATGAGTAGAGAAAAGAGCTGTTGAGAATAATCTCAGCAGCTCTTTTTAGTATGTGCATATGTAGAAGAATAATCACGCCAAATTTCATTCATTTTTCGTCTACCGATATCTACCATCGGATTAAACTGAATTGCAGCTTTCTGACGAACAAAGTGAACGTTTTGCATGGCGTGAGATAATTGTTGGTCGACTATATCACGTTTTTTACTTGCATATTTTGCGATAGATAGACCTGCAACTGTTCCTTGCGCCATCGCAATTTTTCCGCTTTCAATGCCTGTAATATTGCCAGCTACAAATAAACCAGGAAGAGGAGTTTCCATTGTTTCGGAATGGAGAGGAACGTGTCCGCCTAATTCTGAAATGTAATGGAAGGGACAACCGGCTACAGCTGCAAGTTCGGCAAGTGGGTATAATCCCCCGGCAATACATACAAAATCTGCTTCATATATTTTCTCTGTTCCATTAATAACATTTCCTTTAGAGTCAATATTAGCAATACGTACACCTTCAACTTGATCTGTTCCGATAATTTCAAGAGCTGCTTTCCGAAGGTGAAGTGGCGTTCCGTTTATTTTCATTCCGTTGTTTGGATAGAATGTTAATCCAGCTTTTCGAATCCAATCAAATTTCATAAAGTGGCTACCTATTCGCAAGAAAGCAGAAGGAGCGAGGTGAGCTGCATTTAAAAGAGAGTTTAAAACTTCTTCAGGTTCACCAGCTTTTTGACTTAACTCGCTTTTCTCAGGGAGTACAATATGATCCACTGTAATTCCCGCTAATTGCAATTCACTTAAAATGGCGAAAGACAAAATGTTAGCACCAATAATAATTCCTTTTTTTCCAACTTGCACGCGATGAACATTTGTCATAACTTGAGCTGCTCCAATTGACATTACTCCTGGAAGTGTCCAGCCAGGAAGGGGAATAGAATATTCCGCAGCTCCAGTAGCAAGTAGTACGAAAGGTGCTTCTAACGTACCGATATTAGTATGTACAAACCAATTGTTTTCATCTCTATCTAAATTATAGACCGAAACACCGCACCTGATATGTACTGAAAGTGATTCTGCTTCTTCATGAAGTCGCTTCGATTCTTCTATTCCGTTCCACCATTCTCCAGTAGGCTCTTGATGCAACTGTCCTAACAATCTCCCGCCCGGCTTCATAAATTCATCAATAACGAGCACTTTTAGTCCGAAACGAGCACAAGAGATAGAAGCAGATAATCCCGCTGGCCCTGCACCTATAATAATTACATCACTCATCGCTTTTTCACCATCTCTCTCACGATATTCGGATGCTGTTTCCCGCTTTCAACAACCATGTTTTCTTCTACAACAGTTAAGCATGCGCGTACATTTGTTTGATTATTTACTGTCACGCGGCATTCGGAACAGTGCCCGATATTACAATAAATACCTCGCGGTGTTCCGCTATCTTCATGAACTCTTAATGTCCGTATTCCATTTGCTAACAGGGCAGCAGCTATCGTTTCATGTTCATATGCTTCGTATTGATGACCGTTAAATTGAAAGGTAATACGCTCACTACTTTGTAAAGTACCTAAAATAGGGTGATGTGTAATTCTACTCATTTACTTTCACCTACTGATCCAAAAGTAACTGCACGTATTGGTGGTTGATATTTTAACGGTAGTTCATTAAGAGTTACGTCAGGATTCACATTTTCAATCATTCGATCTATCATTATTCTGCATGTGCGACCACCGCAAAATCCCATGCCAGCACGTGTTCTTAATTTTAATTCTCTTGCCGAGCAGTTATATTCAGCAATTGTCGATTGAAGTTGCCCGTATGTAACCTCTTCACAACGACAAACGATTAAGTTGTTTTTATTTGTCATGTGTATTCCTCCTCTAGTTCGATTTTCACAAATTATATATGCAAAAATCATGCCAATATAGAGGAGGGAGAGAGGGCTACCTGTAAACGCCTGATCGGTGCATACTGATTCTTTATTGAAGTCCAAGTTTCTTTAAACGGTTATATAAAGTAGCCCTTGTTACACCAAGTTGTTTTGCGCATTCTAATTTATTCCCATCTAAAATTCGTAAAGCCCTTTCAATAACTTTTTTCTCATGCTCATCCATCTCTTCTTGTAAAGAAAGGATTGTATTATTGTTGCTGAGTAATAGGGAATGAGCTGTATGGTTGTCTAAAGTTTCAGTCGTATGAAATGGTAAATATTCTTGTTTTATAATTCCGTCTGTTGCGAATACCACAAGCCGTTCAACAACGTTTCGAAGTTCGCGAATATTACCTGGCCAATTGTAATGAAGCAGTTCATGCATAATGCTTGAAGGTAGGTCACGAATTGGTCTGTTGTAGTTGATTGAAAAATCATTTAAGAAAGAATAAGTTAATTCAATAATATCCTCGCGTCTTTCGCGCAGCGGTGGAATCTGCAAACTAACTACATTTAAGCGGTAATATAAATCTTCTCGGAAAGTTCCTTTTCTCATTTCTTCTTGTAAATCACGATTTGTAGCAGCGATAATACGGAAATCAATATTAATTTCTTTTTCACCACCAACTCGGTAATACTTTCGCTCTTGCAGTACACGTAACAGTTTTACTTGCATATCAAGTGGCATTTCACCTATTTCATCAAGAAATAAAGTACCGCCTTGCGCGAGTTCAATTTTACCTTTTTTTCCTTTACTATTTGCTCCAGAAAACGCCCCACGCTCGTAACCGAATAATTCACTTTCAAATAACGCTTCTGGAATTGCCCCGCAGTTAATCGAAATGAAAGGCGCCTTCGCTGCCTCACTTGCTTCATGAATCGCTTTCGCAAATACTTCTTTTCCAACTCCACTTTCCCCAAGTATTAAAACAGTTGATTTTACCGAACAAACTTTTCTAGCTAATTGTATCGTTCTTTGTATAACAGGACTTTTCCCATTCATCGCAAGGAATGGATCGGATTCATCTTTATACTTTGCCACTTCTTGTTCTAAACGGTGCATTTCATGTGACATATTAAATAGTTTTTCATTTAAAGCGACTTGATTTGTAACATCTGTTTCTGAAACGACTGCTCCTATAATTTCATCATTACAATAAACTGGATTTGAATTAATTAATACGAATAAATCGGGACGAGGCTGATGGAACTGAGCGACTATGCTTTTTCCATCATGTAAAGATTGTAAAATTTCCAAGTCTTTATAATCAAAAAAACGAGTAATCGGTTGCCCAATAATCTCATTATGGTTGACTGAAAATATTTTTTCAGCGCCATCTGTCCAAGTTCGAACGTATTCTTTACTATCAATGACTGTAACAGAAGAGTCAGTTGTTTGTATTACAGTGTCATAAAATGACTGTAGTTCATTGTAGGACTTATAAAGAAATGGAATCATTTGCTGAGAAGTTATACAGCATAGCGGCTCATCGTTTTCGTTAAGGATGATAACAGCTAATTCATAAGAAAAAGCGTCAATTAATGCAGTGAATGAGTCATCTACATAAATAATTGCGCAATTATATTCTTCTGTAGTAGAAGGGAGATAATAAAACCTTTCGTTTATTTTCTTAATGCGATCAAGGCTACATGTATGATTGGTTAAAGCGCTTTCCAAAAATTCTTGTATAGTCGGAAATGAAAATGCCATAATGTCCTCCTGTTATGTATAAAAATTTTGACAGTGATAAAAAAATAATACACCTATTTACTATAAATTTAAAATATTTTTACAAATAAAAATATTATTTATAAAAATTGTATATGTACAGAATTGGCACGTCAATTGCATAAAAAGAAAGTGAGAGGGCTAGGAAAGGAGGAGTATATTGTGAGGCACTGCGACGTTTTAATTATAGGTGGTGGAATAATAGGGTGTTCTATCGCTTATTACACTTCAAAATACGGAAGAGACGTAACAATCATTGAAAAAGGGGAATTTGTCAGCGGGACGTCTTCACGGTGTGATGGGAATATTTTGGCCATTGATAAAGACCCAGGATTTGATAGTCAAATGTCTTTAGTAAGTCAAAAATTAGTAACTGATTTAAGTGAAGAATTAGAGCATTCATTTGAATATAGGGCACCAGGAAGTATTCTCGTATGTGAGTCAGACGAAGAGATGGAAGCTGCGCAGCAATGGGTAAATCGGCAAAAAGAAGCTGGATTACCGTTTCGAATGCTTGATAGGCAAGATATAAGAGAAGAGTCGCCTTTTTTTGCTGATGATTTATTAGGCGGTTTAGAATGTGCGACGGATTCAACTGTGAATCCATATCTCCTTGCATTCTCGCTTCTGTCAGAGGCACAAAAGTTTGGCACAAAAGCCTTTAAACAGACCGAAGTAAAGAGTATAAACATAGATACGAATGGTTCATTTGTTGTAGAAACTACGAATGGAACTTTTACAGCACAACAAGTTGTAAATGCAGCGGGTGTGTGGGCTCCTAAGATTGGTCAGATGTTAAATGTAAATATACCAATTGAACCGAGAAAAGGGCATATTATTGTAGCATCAAGACAACAACACGTAGGGTGCCGTAAAGTAATGGAATTCGGTTATTTAATTTCTAAATTTGGTGGAAAACGAAAAGTAGATGCTTTAACTGAAAAATACGGGGTTGCGCTCGTATTTGAGCCTACTGAAAGTCAAAATTTCTTAATTGGAAGTAGCCGTGAATTTGTAGGGTTTCATACGAGAATAAACAATGAAGTCATTAAATGTATTGCAAATAGAGCGATTCGCTTTTATCCGAAAATGGCAGATATGATGGTAATTCGTTCTTACGCTGGTTTACGTCCGTGGACAGAAGATCATTTACCGATTATTTCACGAGTGGAACATATTCCAAATTATTTCATTGCCGCTGGGCATGAAGGGGATGGGATTAGTCTTGCAGCAGTTACTGGGAAAGTAATTGAAGAGTTATTAAATGAAAAAGAGACAATTATTCCTATTGAACCACTTCGTTTGAGTCGTTTTACAGAAAGGGTGTTAAACGGATGAAGTCACAAAGAGTCTTTACGACAATTGATACACATACGGGTGGGAATCCAACGAGGACAGTAATTAGTGGACTTCCAAAGTTGATTGGAGAGACGATGGCAGAGAAGATGTTACATATGAAAAAGGAGTATGATTGGATTCGAAAATTGTTAATGAATGAACCGCGTGGTCATGATGTAATGTCAGGGGCATTATTAACAGACCCGTGTCATCCTGAGGCTGATATAGGTGTTATATACATAGAGACAGGTGGATATTTACCGATGTGTGGTCACGATACAATCGGTGTATGTACAGCGTTAGTTGAATCAGGTTTAATTCCGGTAGTTGAACCGATTACTTCTTTAAAACTAGATACACCGGCTGGCTTAGTTGAAGTAGATATTGCTGTTCAAGATGGAAAAGCAAAAGAAGTATCTTTCTGTAACATACCAGCTTTTTTATTAAAAAATATTACTGTACAAGTGAAAGACATTGGAACTATAGAAGCTGATATTGCGTATGGAGGGAATTTTTATGCCATTATTGATGCGAAATCAGTAGATCTAGAATTAGTACCAGAAAATGCATCTACAATCATCGATAAGGCGATTCATATAAGAAACACAATTAATGAGAAGTTTGAAATCACTCATCCAGAGTATTCGTTTATAAGAGGATTAACACATGTTGAATTTTATACAGATCCTACTCATGAATGTGCGCATGTGAAAAATACAGTTGTTGTACCACCAGGCGGAATAGATCGATCCCCATGCGGTACAGGAACATCTGCGAAGCTAGCTGTATTATATGCTCAGAAAGAAATCAAAATTGGTGAAGAGTTCATTCATGAGAGTATCGTTGGTTCTTTATTTAAAGGATATGTCGTGAATACGACACATGTTGAAAATATTGAAGCTGTCATAACGAAAATTACGGGATCAGCTTGGCTTATGGGTATGCATAAATTTTTTTACAATGAAATGGATCCACTCAAAGAAGGATTTTTGCTAATTCCGCCGATGGAACATGAAACGGAGGATATAAAATGAACATTCAAAAAATGTATACAGCAGTAGACGTACATGTAAATGGCGAGGCATTTCGTGTAATGAAAGACGTACCATGCAAATACTACTACAGTTTGGAGCAATTAAATGAACAATTTTCGGGTGAATTAGCAGAAGAGATGAAGCTTTTATTAAATGAACCACGTGGTTTTATCGGTTTGAACGGGTGTATTGTCGTTCCATCTATCCATAATGAAGTGGATGCAGCTGTATTATTTTTTAATCATGAAAGTTCGATTCCGCTTCATTATGGGGGCATTGTTGCGGTAATAACGATGTTACTCGAAAGTGGGTATTTAAAAAAGAGAGAGTCCAATCAATACAAAATTGAAACGTTATCTGGAATATTTTTAGTTCATGCGTATGTAGAGAATGATGAAGTTATATCTGTTTCGTTTGAAAGCAAACTTTGCTATTTGATTGAGGAAAATTTACAGGTTGGTAATGTAAGTTATTCTCTCATACAAGCAGATAAAGTATATGCAGTTGTAGAAAAAGGTGCGTATTCGCCAGAAATTCGTGTTGAAAACATTTCAGAATTGAAAAGATGGGGAGAAGCTACACTGCAGGCTATACAAAAACAGTCGCTAATAAAAAGGCTTATTTTAGTAGATCCTTCGCAAAAAGAAAAGAACCATATAAAGTCGATTACATTTCATGAAGATAACTTTATCGTACGTTCGCCAGGTTTTGTTTCTACTATCGTTTCCTATGTTCATGCGTTATTTAAAAATGATTATATGGCGGATAAACCTTTTAAAAATGAAAGTATATTTAATAGTTTTATAACTGTGGAAAAAGTGAAGAAGGAGGAACTAGGATACATTTTCCGTTTTGAAAGTAGAGGATTTATTACAGGAATGCAGACGTTTCTATTAGACCCTACGGATCCATTTCCGGCAGGTTTCTTATTAAAATAAAATGTGATAAGGAGAGATAAATATGCAAAAAATTAAAGGGGCATTTCCAGTATTAATAACACCGATGGATGAATTTCAGGAAATTAATTGGGATGGGGTAAAACAAAATGTAAATTACTTTATCGAACAAAAGGTTGCAGGTGTCATCATTAATGGAAGTACAGGAGAGTTTGTAAGTTTATCAAAAGAAGAACGATTTAAAATGGTAGAAACCGTGTTGAAAGAAATTGATGGCCGTATTCCAGTCATTGTTGGAACTGCAGCAGAGACGACGAAAGAAACAATTGAATATACGAAACATGCAGAAGCGCACGGAGCGGATTGTGCATTAATTATAAACTCTTACTATTGTAAACCGAAGGAAGAGGAGATTTATTTTCATTTTAAAGAAATCTCAAATTCTGTAAATATACCAATTATGCTATACAATAACCCATTTACTTCTGGTGTTGATATGAGTACAAAGCTAATGCTCCGTATTGGAAAAGAGTGTGAAAATGTTACACATATTAAAGAATCTAGCGGAGATATTCGAAAAGCGAGAGATTTAGTAAGACAAAGTGAAGGGGCTTTCCAAGTCTTCTGTGGTTCTGAAGATTTAGTTATGGAATCATATTTAGTTGGTGCTTCGGGATGGGTTTCAGTAGCAGGAAATATCGTTCCCGGTCTCGTTACAAAAATGTATGAGCATTTTCAAAATGGTGAATTAGAAAAGGCGTGGGAAATAAACGATGCTATTTTACCACTTTGCGAGTTTCTTGAAGGATCAGGGAAATATGTTCAAATCGTTAAACGTTCCATGGAATTACATGGGCAAGCGGGAGGACCTTCTCGCTATCCAAGACTAGGATTAACTGTTGACGAAGATCAAAAGCTTCAAACGATTTTATCAAATATTGCAGCTCATGTAGCTGTTTAAATAAGGAGGAGAACATAATGTTAAAGACAAATATTGAGCTGAAACCAAAAGTGGAAGCGTTTTTAAATGAAGAAATTAAAATGTTTATTAATGGCGAATTTGTTGCTGCTATTGGGGGAAAGACGTTTGAAACGTATAATCCAGCTACAGAAGATGTTCTAGCTGTCGTATGTGAAGCGCAAGAAGAGGATATTGATGCTGCAGTAAAAGCGGCAAGATCTGCATTTGAATCCGGTCCGTGGGCAGAAATGACTACTGCTGAAAGAGCGCATCTTATTTATAAATTAGCAGATTTAATTGAAGAACATAGAGAAGAATTAGCGCAACTAGAAGCTTTAGATAATGGAAAGCCATATCAAGTAGCACTTGATGATGATATTTCAGCAACTGTAGAAAATTATCGTTATTACGCAGGATGGGCTACAAAAATTATTGGGCAAACAATCCCAATTTCAAAAGATTACTTAAATTACACGAGACATGAACCTGTAGGTGTTGTAGGTCAGATTATTCCGTGGAATTTTCCGCTCGTTATGTCTTCTTGGAAAATGGGAGCTGCACTGGCGACAGGTTGTACGATCGTATTAAAGCCAGCAGAGCAAACGCCTTTATCTTTACTATATACAGCAAAACTTTTTAAAGAGGCTGGATTTCCAAACGGTGTTGTAAACTTTGTACCAGGCTTTGGTCCTGAAGCAGGAGCAGCAATTGTAAATCATCATGACATTGATAAAGTTGCTTTTACAGGATCTACTGTTACAGGAAAGTATATTATGCGTCAGTCTGCAGAAATGATTAAGCATGTAACGTTAGAACTTGGCGGCAAATCACCAAATATCATTTTAGAAGATGCGGACTTGGAAGAAGCAATTAATGGTGCATTCCAAGGTATTATGTATAATCACGGTCAAAATTGTAGCGCAGGATCACGTGTATTTGTTCATCGTAAACATTATGAAACTGTAGTAGATGCACTTGTGAAAATGGCGAACAACGTAAAACTTGGAGCAGGTATGGAGAAAGGAACGGAAATGGGTCCACTTGTATCTAAGAAACAACAAGAGCGTGTGTTACATTACATTGAGCAAGGGAAGAAAGAAGGCGCTACAGTTGCGGCTGGTGGTGAACGTGCACTTGAAAAGGGTTATTTCGTTAAGCCAACTGTATTCACAGATGTTACAGACGATATGACAATCGTTAAGGAAGAAATATTTGGACCAGTTGTTGTTGTTCTGCCATTTGATTCGACAGAAGAAGTAATTGAACGAGCGAACAACTCATCCTATGGCCTTGCTGCGGGTGTATGGACGCAAAATATCAAAACGGGTCATCAAGTGGCAAATAAATTAAAAGCAGGAACAGTGTGGATTAATGATTATAACTTAGAAAATGCAGCTGCACCATTTGGTGGATACAAACAATCTGGTATTGGCCGCGAATTAGGTTCATATGCGCTTGATAATTATACAGAAGTGAAAAGTGTTTGGGTAAATATAAAGTAATAGGGTGTTTTACTGACAAAAATTGAGGGATGAAATAATGAAAGATGCGGACAACTAGAAAGTTTGATAATAGTTGTCCGTTTTTTTATATACAAAATTGCTTTTCCAAAGAATGATAAGGGGGATTTGGATGGAGAATTTAGTAGAATGGTTAGTAGGGCAAGTGTGGAGCATCGGTTTAGTTGTTTTTGCATTAGGGGCAGGCGTATATTTCACGATTGCAACACGCTTTTTGCAAATTCGTTATTTTAAAGAGATGATTAAACTATTATTTGAAGGAAAGAGTTCAGAGACGGGAATATCATCTTTTCAGGCATTTTGTTTAGCCTTATCGGGAAGAGTGGGAATTGGTAATATTGCAGGGGTAGCGACAGCAATTGCTTTCGGCGGGCCTGGAGCTGTATTTTGGATGTGGGTAATGGCTTTGTTAGGGGCAGCGAGCGCGTTTGTAGAATCAACATTATCTCAAGTATACAAAAGTAAAGTAGGGAATGAATATCGCGGCGGTACTCCATATTTCATTGAGAGAGGTTTAAAAATGAAATGGTTTGCAGTCATTGTAGCGGTAGTTGTAACACTTTCATATGGCGTGTTATTACCAGGTATTCAATCTAGTAGTATCGCAGTTGGATTCGAAAACTCTAATGGTATTAGCAAATATATAACTGGTATATTTTTAGTCGTGTTACTAGCAGCAATTATTTTTGGTGGTGTAAAGAGAATTGCCGGTGTTTCTCAAATGCTTGTGCCATTTATGGCAATTGGTTATGTAATTGTTACATGTATCATATTAATTGCGAATGTAACGGAGATTCCAAGTATGTTTGCTTTAATTTTCTCTAGTGCATTTGGTGTAAATGAAATGTTTGGTGGAATTGTTGGTGCAGCTATTGCATGGGGCGTAAAACGCGCTGTATTTTCAAACGTTGCTGGTGTCGGAGAAGCGACGTATAGTTCGGCGGCTGCTGAAGTATCGCATCCTGCAAAACAAGGATTAGTTCAAGCGTTTTCCGTATATATCGATACAATTGTCGTATGTACAGCGACAGCTCTTATGATTTTAATAACAGGTATGTATAATGTTATACCTGAAGGGAAAACCGCTATTGTACAAAATATAGGAAATGTGGAAGCTGGTCCAATTTATACACAACAAGCAGTTGAAACTGTGATAACAGGGTTTGGTCCAATATTTATTTCAATTGCGATTTTCTTTTTTGCATTTACAACGTTACTCGCTTATTACTATATCGCTGAAACGACACTTACTTATTTAGATCGTCAATTGAAGTATGGCTGGTTAAAACCAGTTTTAAAATTTGGATTTTTAATTATGGTTTACATCGGTAGTGTTGAATCAGCGTCGCTTTTATGGAATCTCGGAGATTTAGGAATCGGTAGTATGGCATGGTTAAACTTAATCGCGATTCTATTATTAAGTAAAATCGCATTAAAAGTGTTAAAAGACTATGAAAGGCAGAAAAAAGAAGGGAAAGATCCAGTATTTAATCCTAAAAATGTGGGGATTGAAGGATTAACATTTTGGGAAGAAAGAAGTAAAGAGGTTGAAAGAAAAAGTTCTAGAGAAAAAGTTATTGTAGATGATAATTTAAAATTATAACGTAAATTAACTGAAAATTCTTAATTTAAAAGAAGGTATATTGCCTCCATTTCATCACATACTACAATAGGTATGGATAATATGACTGGAGGGAATAAGATGGAACATGAGCAACATAGTTCGATAAATGATATTCTACATCATTATAAAGAAGGTATAGGTAGTTTTACAAATCAAATTCCTGAAATCGCTGAGACATATAATGCGTTCACGCAAGCTTGTTTTCAAGAGGGTGCTTTAACAAAAAGAGAAAAGCAACTTATTGCATTAGGAATTAGTTTAGCAACGCAAGATGAGTATTGTACAATTTATCATACAAAAGGTTGTCTTGATCAAGGATGTTCAGATAAAGAGATTCTGGAAGCATGTGGTGTTTCAGCAGCATTTGCTGGCGGAGCTGCGATGAGTCAAGCGGTAACTTTAGTGCAAGAGTGTTTAACAGAACTGAAAAATCAAAAGCATTGAATAAAAAACGTTTTAAACTTTATGTTTAAAACGTTTTTTATTTGAAATTAAATTTGTATTCAATTTAATATTCTATATCTTCATAAATAGATTTTTCTACATCAGGAAGAACTGTGTATATACTCTTACCGATTAACGCTTCTAATTCTTTCTTAATCGCATAAAACCCTTTCCAATGTAAAGATGTATGAGATGTTGTACCATGACGCAAACCAACAGAAATTAATCTTCTTTCCAGCGTAGTAAAGCCACCCGCATCAGCAAGAGCGTCACAAAGAGTAATTACTTTATTGTATAAGTCGTAGTTACAATGTTCATTTAATATTTCAACTAACCGGCTTCTCATATGGTCAGGAACGAGACTCCATTCCGCTGCGATATCTATATGTTCATTTTTGCATGGGAATGAGTGTGTCACACAAATAACAGCGTTTCCTGTATACCCTAAATCATTCATATACATATAACCATCATAGGAATGAATGACCGATTTGGTAAAACCTTTGTATCTTCCGATATCATGCAAAAGGGCAGCGTTATATGCTATGTCAGCATCTAGGTTATACCCATTTTTAATAAGTTCTATAATTATGTTTTCAGTTGCATGAGCAACATGTAGTGAATGTTCAAACCAAGGGCCCGGGTTTTGTTCATATGCCCATTCGAGTAATTCTTTTGCGTACGTTCTATCTAATATATATTTCATATCGTTATCCTTTCACAAAAAATCATATCTTTCTATAAATTCATCTTATTATTTCATTATTCCTTCTTTAAAAATTGTTACAATGAAACAAAAGGGGGAAAAGTAATGCGAAATTTAGTAATTGAAGAAATAAAGCAACTAGAAAATGATATGGAAGAACTTTCGAAACTTTTGAAAATGGTTGTAAATGATGGGGCATCAATTGGTTTTTTGCCTCCACTGGAACAAAAAGACGCAACAAAGTATTGGCAAACAGTATTAGCGCCAGAAGTGATATTGTATGTGGCTAAAATAAACAACGAAGTAGCAGGGAGTATTCAATTACAATTAGTTACTAAGCCTAACGGAATTCATAGAGCCGAGATTTGCAAATTAATGACTCATCCAAACTTTAGACGTAACGGTATTGGACGATCGCTTATGCAAAAAGCAGAGGAACGAGCAAAGCAAGAAAACAGGTCTCTTTTAGTATTAGATACTAGAGAAGGAGATCCTTCCAATAAACTGTACAAATCACTAGACTACCAAGAAGTTGGAACAATACCAGGGTATGCAATTTCTCCGAATGGTAAGTTAGATGCTACGGTTATTTATTATAAAAACATTTAAGGTATAATCAAACGGGGAGAGTGCTTAATTATTAGTAAGTGAATAATAAACAACTATTTTTAACACAGTCTATATTTTTCTGGCGGTGTTAAAATAGTTAATTATAATCTAATTAACGCACTAAATGAATTTGAGAAATTTTTTAGAGGGTTCTTTTAGTAATGATTCTCGTCTTATAATAAATGTAGAGAAGATGACTAGCCAACTATAGTTATTTTCGCTTTATTATCGGAAGGGGATGAAAGTATGAAAAAGAATAGTTTACAAAAGATGAAGAAAGTTATTTTAAGTGGTGGCGTATTACTTACGGGATTATTAACATTTGGATTTTCAGAAAAGGCTTCAGCTCATGGATATGTAGAATCACCAGCGAGCCGATCTTATTTATGTAAGCAAGGGGTAAATGTAAATTGTGGACCGATTCAATATGAACCACAAAGCGTAGAAGGGATAGGTGGATTTCCGCAACTAGGACCTTCTGATGGACAAATTGCAGGGGCTGGTCATTTTCCCGCTTTAGATGTTCAAACTGTAGATAGGTGGAAGAAAGTTACGTTAAATGGCGGGACGAATACATTCAAGTGGAAACTAACGGCTCCTCATAGTACAAAAGAGTGGAAATATTATATTACGAAAAAAGGTTGGAATCCAAATAAACCTTTAACGCGATCGGATTTAGATTTAGTGCCATTCTATGTGAAAAATGACGGTGGAGCTAGACCAGGGACGACAGTAACGCACGAAGCAAATGTACCAACTGACCGTAGTGGATACCATCTTATTTTAGCTGTTTGGGAAATTGCAGACACTGGAAATGCGTTTTATCAAGTTATAGATGTAAACCTTTTGAATAATGGCTTATCCTCAAATTTCGCTTTTAACAATGTAGTGCAAGCTCCTACACTATTTTAATTGAAACATACATTTCGATCATCTAATTCATTTTAGATGATTTTTTTTATGAAAATGATGAAAAATATAGAAGAAAGTGCAATTATTTATAAAAAAATATGCTTTAAATATTGTCATATTTGCTTCTTTAAGATATCCTTTTCATGAAGAGGTGGAAAACATGGAAAAAGTACTAGTTTTCGGGCATAAAAACCCAGATACAGATGCAATTTGTTCTGCAATTGCTTATGCAGAATTGAAAAAAGAATTAGGAATGAATGCTGAGCCTGTACGTTTAGGCGAAATCAGCGGTGAAACTCAATTTGCGTTAGACTATTTTAAAGTAGAAGGACCGCGTTTTGTTGAGACAGTAGCAAGCGAAGTGGACAACGTTATTTTAGTTGACCATAACGAGCGTCAACAAAGTGCTAACGATATCGAATCAGTTCGTGTGTTAGAAGTTATTGACCATCACCGTATTGCTAACTTTGAAACAAGCGATCCTATATACTATCGTTGTGAGCCAGTTGGCTGTACAGCTACAATCTTAAACAAAATGTACAAAGAAAATGGCGTAACAATTCGTAAAGAAGTTGCAGGTTTAATGTTATCTGCAATCATTTCAGATTCTTTACTATTCAAATCTCCAACTTGCACAGAACAAGACGTAGCAGCTGCTCGTGAATTAGCGCAAATCGCTGGTGTAGATGCAGATAACTACGGCTTAGAAATGTTAAAAGCTGGTGCTGACTTAAGCGGAAAAACAATGGAGCAATTAATCTCTCTTGACGCTAAAGAATTCCAAATGGGTAATGCGAAAGTTGAAATCGCACAAGTAAACGCTGTTGATACAAACGACGTTCTTGTACACCAAGCGGAACTTGAAAAAGTAATCTCTGCAGTAGTAGAAGAAAAAGGTTTAGACCTATTCTTATTCGTTGTAACTGATATCTTAACTAATGATTCTGTCGGTCTTGCGATCGGTAAAGCAGCAAACGTTGTTGAGAAAGCTTACAACGTATCACTAGAAAACAACACAGCTACTTTAAAAGGTGTTGTATCTCGTAAAAAACAAATCGTACCAGTATTAACAGAAGCATTCCAAGCTTAATCGTATTGCGTACAGATGAACAGTAAGGACAAGTAGTCAGATTGGCTATTTGTCCTTTTTTATTTATAATAAGCAGAAATTTTTAACTTTTAAACAGTCGCATTGTGTATGCTTAATGATATGGAAGTATTGGAAAGTAAATTACAGGGGCTTTTTGAAAAAATATTGCATCTGTTTCAAAATTAGAGAGCTGGATTTCGGAGGAACTGCGTTTAAACGCTGAAATACAGATGTTGCGTTTAACTTTTTAGAAGAAAGGATATAAAGTTTTGATTAACGAATTAAAATAAGGATAGCGTTAGCTATCCTTATAATCGTTTATTCGTAATATTTTTTCTTGTTTATATAAAATGTGATTATCGTAGTAATGAAGAAAATAGGTATCGCATACACTTGCCCAACAAATAACTTCCAGCCGACATAATTATAGCCTTCAGATGCTGGGATGATAACGGAAATAACGCAAACGATAAAATAGACTAATAGTGCAGGAATAATATTTTTCATTTTTATGAACCTCCTTTATTGTTTTATTAATACGTACTTGTATTATAATTTAGTTTCATTATTTTGAAGAAAAAATGAAAAATTTTTTATGGTATTATAATATTTGCAATCAGAGTAATCTATAGTACGCATATGGTAAAATGTGTAATTTTAACTTTCAGAATTATTATATAGTATCTCGAGAAAAAATGTACAAAATAACGAATTTTATTTACCAAAGTAAAGGGAGTAGAAATATATATGAAAAGGCTATGTATAATTCCATGCGGAAAAAAGAAAATTTGGGATAAACATTCAGACTACGGACCGATGGAAGCAAAAGATGTATATATTAGTCCGTTCGGAAAAGCATGTCAGGCGTACGCAACTATGTTTTTCGAAAACTGGGTTATATTATCAGCGAAACATGGATTTTTAAGACCAAGTGATATTGTATTAGAAAACTATGATCTTGCATTTGATTCAAAAAGCGATGAGGTAATAAGTATAGAGCAATTACAAAAACAGATGGTAGATAAAAGTTTACTACAGTTTGACGAAATCGTCTTACTAGCAGGGAAGAAGCATAAAAAAGTAGTGACAAAGTTATATCCAGAAGAAATGATTACATATCCGCTAGAGGGGTGTAAAGGAATTGGGTATATGTTGCAGAGGTTGAAAGAAGCTGTGAAGGAAAGGGAGGAAATATAGGTGTAGTTTCAGTGATTTTAAACTCTATTTATTTAGGGAGCTGAAAAGTAAAATAGAGTTTTTAGGCATCGCCGAAAGGGTGATGCTTTTTTGTTCGTGTCGTCATTCATGTAAAAGTAATTTAGAGAATAAATCATTCGATTTATGAAGCGATAGCTTTTTTATATCGAAAATAAATTGCATCACTTTTAGAAAATATAGGACGTATGGGCACAGTTAAGATTGTAAGTGGGAATAGCAATAAGACAAGTTTTGAATAAGATATTAAGAAAGGAGATGTTGATGAATAATGGCTAGATATAGTTTGCACGGAGGACACAATAGTATTGTTCAAGGTGCTAATTTCGGGAATCGGAAAGAACACGTTCTAGATAGGCAAGTTAAAGATGCCGTGGCGGCTAAGTTAAGAGCCCTAGGACACACGGTTTATGACGATACGGACGAGGTAGGGGCAACTCAATCACAAAATTTAAATAATATCATTCGGAATAGCAATTCCCATGCTGTGGATTTAGTTATTTCTTTTCATCTTAATGCAAGTGATGGAAATGGACAGGGTGTTGAGGTTTTATATTATGATCAGAAAGATTTGGCGGCTAAAATCTCAGCTCAACTAGCAAAAGATATTGGATGGCGTGATCGAGGTGCGAAACAACGTACAGATTTAGCGGTATTAAATGGAACGAAGGCACCGGCTATTCTTATTGAATTAGGGTTTATTGATAATGAATCCGACATGGCAAAATGGAATGTTGATAAAATCGCTAATTCTATTGTATTTGCTCTTACAGGACAAACTGGAGGAGGTGCAGCGGATTTGCTCAAAGTAAAAACTGGTGGTGTAGCATTTAGTAATTTACAAGATTTGGCTCAAGCTATGGTTGATGCGGGTATTGATGGACAAATTGTCGTTCAAAAAGATGGCATTGGTTATGCTATAACGAATGGCTATCCGTCCGGGAATATCGATAAATTTACAGCTTGGTTAGATGCACGTAAATGGTACTATGAGTACGTGAGATAAAACGAAAATTGGTTTGATTAAAAACTAAAAATTGTCTTATTTTTAGTTAACAAGTATATTAAGTAACTATAAAAATATGGACAATTTATATGTAAATTAGTACACAAAACCACCTGTCAGAAAGGTGGTTTTATTTATCAAGCTATTTGCGGGAAGTAAAATTCTTACCTCAAAATTCGGATGAAGCTAAGAAATTAGGTGGGAATTACACTGCTCGTAGCCTCCTACTAATTATCGTTTCACTTTATATAGTTTAGAGTTTTGTAAATCTTTACTTATTAAACCCGTAATAATATTTTGTTTTCTCAATACATAAGCCGAATTTTAAATTATTACCCAATAATATAATACCTCTCATACTATTTATTAGTTGATAATAACAAAAAAACAAGCTTTGAATATAATAATGAAAAAGGAGATGTTAAATAATGGGTTATATTGTAGATATTTCGAAATGGAATGGCGACATTAACTGGGATATCGCAGCACCACAATTAGATTTCGTAATTGCACGTGTGCAAGATGGTTCAAACTATGTAGATCCTTTATATAAAAATTATGTACAAGCAATGAAAGCAAGGAATATTCCGTTTGGTAATTATGCGTTCTGTCGTTTCGTTTCAGTAGAGGATGCACGGATAGAAGCAAGAGACTTTTGGAACCGTGGTGATAAAAATGCAACAGTTTGGGTAGCTGACGTAGAAGTAAGAACAATGAACGATATGAGAGCGGGTGCACAAGCTTTTATTGATGAATTACGCAGATTAGGAGCTAAGAAAGTCGGTTTATATATTGCTCATCATATGTATACTCCATTTGGAATGGAAAATGTCAATTGTGATTTTGTATGGATTCCTCGTTATGGTGGTAACAAACCGGCGTATCCATGTGATATTTGGCAATACACAGAGACAGGCAATGTGGCTGGTATCGGCAAGTGTGATTTAAATAAGCTGATTGGAAATAAGCCGTTAGCTTGGTTTACAAATCAAATTGTTGAGCCGATAAAAAAACAAGAAGGGGTTGGAATTATAGTGAATAAATATAGCAAAGTAGTTACTTATGAATTTGGTGTAAATTTAATTTCTGACATGATTCAAATGATGGATAAGCTTGGATATACTTCTAAAATAATATCTCGTGGAGATAACCAAGGGCTTGTGTATTTCGAAACAGATTATCGTCAAGGGAACGAACTGGACAAAGCAACTGCTTGGTTAGATATGAAAGGAATTAAATATTTTTATACAAAAGAGTAGTTTGCAAAAATAAGAGCCGTCATGTGACGGTTTTTATTTTTATTTAATCTTTTAACTCTACTTATAATATGGAGAAAATAGACTAATAAACAAGCCTTTGTATACTTTCAAACATAGAATATGATGAATTCTATCAAGGAGGAAGCATATTCATGAGAAATACTTGTCATTGTGGACATTTTCAAGATTGTAATAAATTTTGGGATGATTTAATGTTTGGGAGATGTAGATGTAAGCGCAATGATTTTCACGAGTGTTGTTGCAAAGAGAAACCGAAGTGTGAGTGTAAAAAATGTCATTGTAAAACAAAAGCGAAATGCCATTGTAGGCATGAAGAGGAAGGGTATTAATAATAAAAAAGAGTACGATGCGTACTCTTTTTTTGGGTGATTATATTCCATCTTGAACAGATTTCTTTACAATTACCCATGTGTCTTTCTTTTTAACCGTTATAGCTACATTAGTTCCATTAGATTCCTTATAAAAGATATATCCATTGTTTGAGTTTACATATGTAACTGGTTCACCTATGCAATCTCGCGAGCAGGATTTGTTGACTAGTTCAATTAAGGATAGTTCACTTGGATCGGTTTTACTGGCTTCTATAACAGCATCAAGGCTTGTTTTTCGATAACCTTGCAAGTTTATATGAAAAAGCTGCTCTATTTCTCCTGTAATGCTAGTGTTCATTACTTCTACTGAATTCTTTTTTTCTTGAAGAAAGCCGTTTTCATAAAGTAATTTTGTATAGCCAATCCATGCTATTAACACTAGCATGAAAAACATACCCGTCATTTTAAGTATTCGAAGTCGTTTGCTTATAATTGTTTCTGAGTATTTCATTCACTCTAATCCTCCAATGTTTTTAATTTAAAATATGCTTGGATACATACTTTTAGAAGAGGATGAAAGTTAATGAGTTTTTAATAAAAAAGAAAACATCCAGGGTTAGATGCTTTCTTTTTTTGGTATTTTTGGCTATCTGTTAGTTACTTGTTTCATAAGTGGTCTTATTTCTTTAACTGGTGGTTTCTTATCATAGGCATCAACGTAAGAAAAGTAATAGTTTAAGTTTCTTAGAAGACCTTTTCCTATTTTTGCACTTAAGAAAGGAAAGACTTGTCCGGTATAATCATCGAGAGATTTACAGTAATATTTTTCATCTAAATATATACTGTATTTACATGTTAGTTCTACTAAAGGATTCCCTTCATCATCAAATACTTCTTTAGAATCAATAATATCTATTAGTGCAAATTTTTCATTTAAGTAAACTTTCTTTTTTTTCTCGTGTTTATTTGTAAGTATAAAAACGAGACCAATCGCGTTAATCAAACTATTTCCTCCTATAAAAAACGGATATTAATAAAATATATCGATATAAGCTAAATGTAAAGAGGAGAGGTGAAATATCATGGAGAAAAAACTAAATAAGCCGATTGGTGAGAGCTGATAATCAGTGGGGGATGAACAAACCCCTCACTGATTAAAGTTTCACTTTATTGAAATACTTGCGGGAATTGTTTTACGATTGCGTTTGTTATCATGTCAGCCATTTCTAATGCTTCTTTTTCAATTTTATCGTAAAGTTTTACTCCTGCTTCATAATCTTTATTTAGGAAGGCAAGTGCTTCTGCTTTCGTTAGTGCTAAATGTTCATAAAACATTTTTCTAAATTCTTCTTTATCTATATATGGGTTGATTCTGTTAAGGAATTCAATAATTGCGTCACCATTAGCGTACCATTTTTTCACTATAGCGGCCGCTGCATTTTGATTACCAGCTTTTGCGGCTTTAACAAGATCCGCTGCAATTACTAAGTGATCTTTAATTAATGCACTATATTTTTTCACTGCATCCTCACCGTAAAATGGTTCAAGTGATAGTCCCATATGTGTTGCGTTTTGTAGAAGTCGTCCAACAGTAACATTAACATCTGGTAAATTAAATACTATACTTATAATAGCCAATCTCGTCCAAGCGACGTGTTGTTCCCATAAAGAACGCATATACCCTTTTAAAAAATTCTCATTTTTACTAATTCGGTAGTTCCGTACGGATAAATCATAGTTTACATAAGGGTTATGGTAGGGGGAGTAATACGATTGCCAATAAGAATACATAAATAGTAACACTCCTTTGAACATGTATAACTCAAAGTATGATGAAGATTTATTTTTAGTTACGTGTCCTAGATTATTTTTAGGGAATTTGAAATGGAGAAATTCAATGAATGGTGTTGTGGTATATATGAATAAATTGAATATAAAGTAAAAGAGGGTCTGTAAGGGAAGTTGCAGACCCTCAAAAGGGTATTGCCGAGATGTCGGACTCGACTACGTAATGTTATCATAAAATTCTTTTGAAAAAACCTGGTAAATGTGTCCAAATGAAATTGGGACCTTCATACAGTCAAAGGGACCTGCTTCCCGCGGCAGGCCCCAATAACTAGATAATGTCGATGAGCAAAAAACTCATCTGGAGTACTTTTATAGTAACAAGTAAAATGTGTTTTGTGTATTGAGAAAGAAGAATTGCATAATTATATGTGAACAATTTAAATCCCAACAATTTATGATTATCATTAATTGTTGGGATCTAAATATGGTTATAAAATGGAGAAAAGACTTGGAAGTGAGATCGAGGTACACAGAAGTATGTAATCATGAAAAAGACCTGCTAATATAAGCAGGTCAACTTAAGGGGTTTATCCAACAGATTATTATATATGGTAACAACTGAATTGTAGTAAGTCTATACATTTAATATTGAGAAAAATTCTGTGAATGATATGTTTTTTGCACATATATTAACGTCTAAAAAGTTGAGAAAGAAAATTAAAAAGCTTTTTATAAGAGAATAATGGCTGGTACTTATAGTATGATTCATATTTCCACGCATCATTATTAGAGAATTGGAGTTTTTGTGTTTTCGTTTTTGCCTTGATGGAACTCATATTACGATGTTTCATATAGTAACCTCCTGAATTTATATGTATACGATTAGTAGTATTCAAGAAAGGGAAATAAAATGAACATTTAAATTGAAACTCTTTCTTCTTGTGTACTGGATTTACGTTATAAATGTTGTAAAACATATAAAACACGAATGCTAATTCATATTAAATATAGAATAATGAAAAAACAATAAGCGTTTATCCATCCCTTTCAAGTCGCATAAGTGATTGATATAATAGAAGTAGATGAAAGATAAAGAAAAGCGGGTGACTCTTTTTTGTTTACTAAAGCACAAGAACTTTTAGCGTCCTACTTTGGTTATTCTTCGTTTCGAAGAGGACAAGATGAAACAATTAAAAATGTACTAGATGGGAAAGATACGGTTTGTATTATGCCAACGGGTGGCGGTAAGTCGATTTGTTATCAAATTCCGGCATTAGTATTTGAAGGAACGACGTTGGTTATATCGCCTCTAATATCACTTATGAAGGATCAAGTAGATACATTGGTACAGAATGGCATTTCAGCTACATATATTAATAGTTCTATATCTATTGCAGAAGCAAATCAGCGAATTCAATTAGCGAAACAAGGACATTACAAGTTACTTTATGTGGCGCCTGAGCGTCTTGATTCGATGGAGTTTGTTGATCAACTTATTGATATGAAAATCCCTATGATTGCGATTGATGAAGCACACTGTATTTCACAGTGGGGACATGATTTCCGTCCAAGTTATTTACATATACATCGCATATTAGATTATCTTCCAGAAAAGCCGCTCGTATTAGCATTAACAGCAACAGCAACACCGCAAGTACGTGATGATATTTGTAACACACTTGAAATTAATCAAGAAAATACAATTATGACAACGTTTGAGCGTGAGAACTTATCGTTTTCTGTCATTAAAGGGCAAGATCGAAATGCATATTTGGCGGATTATATTCGTCAAAATCAAAAGGAATCCGGGATTATATATGCAGCTACTAGAAAAGTAGTCGATCAGTTATATGAAGATTTGATGAAGGCAGGTGTTTCTGTATCAAAATATCATGCTGGTATGAGTGATAGTGATCGAAATGAGCAACAAGAACTCTTTTTACGAGATGAAGTAAGTGTAATGGTAGCAACATCTGCATTCGGGATGGGTATTGATAAATCGAATATTCGTTACGTAATTCATTATCAGCTTCCAAAAAATATGGAAAGTTACTATCAAGAAGCAGGACGTGCTGGTCGTGACGGATTAGATAGTACATGTATATTGTTATATTCTTCTCAAGATGTACAAGTACAGCGTTTTTTAATTGATCAATCAACTGGAGAATCACGTTTTTCAAATGAACTTGAAAAATTGCAAAATATGACCGATTACTGTCATACAGAACAATGTTTACAATCATTTATTTTGCAATACTTTGGAGAAGAACCGAAAGAAGATTGTGGACGCTGTGGTAATTGTACAGACAATCGCGAGAGCATCGATGTGACAAGAGAATCACAAATGGTTTTATCATGCATGATTAGAACGAACCAACGCTTTGGAAAGCAAATGATAGCGCAAGTATTAACTGGGTCGAAGAATAAGAAAGTTATTGAATTTAATTTTCATACTTTACCAACGTATGGGCTTTTATCGAACCGTAGTGTAAAAGAGGTCAGTGAGTTTATTGAGTTTTTAATTTCAGATGAGTTAATTGCAGTTGAACATGGCACTTATCCGACGTTAAAAGTAACTGAAAAAGGGAAAGAAGTATTACTTGGTAAAGAGAATGTTTTACGAAAAGAACGAGTAGAGACAAGACAAATTGTTCAAGACCATCCTTTATTTGAAGTGCTTCGTGAAGTACGTAAAGAAATTGCACAAGGAGAAGGTGTACCTCCGTTCGTTATTTTCTCTGACCAAACATTAAAAGATATGTGTGTGAAAATGCCGCAAAATGATTCTGAATTGTTGACGGTAAAAGGTATCGGAGAACACAAACTTGTGAAATATGGCTCGCACTTCTTACAAGCAGTTCAGCATTTTATTGAGGAAAATCCAAATTATGCTGAAACGATTAAGACAGAAGTAGTTTCAGAGCGTAAAAAGTCAGGAAAAGCGTCCGCAAATTCTCATTTAGAAACATATGAAATGTATAAACAAGGTATTGATTTGAATGAGATTGCAAAAGAACGTAACTTATCAAGACAAACAATTGAAAACCATTTAATTCGCTGCTATGAGGATGGAATGGAAGTAGATTGGCAAAGCTTTGTTCCAGCAGAGTATGAATCTCTTATTGAAACTGCCGTTCAAAATGCAGAGGGTGGGCTGAAATCTATTAAAGAACAGCTTCCGAATGAAGTGAGTTATTTTATGATTCGTGCTTATTTACAAATAAGAAAGTAGAGACATATAAAGGGGATAAGAATTTATGTATCATGTGTTCGTTTATGGCACATTAAGAAGAGGACAAACGAATGCTCATTATATGCAAGGTGGAACATGCATCGCAGACAGAGCTTGGACATATGGAAAAGTATTTGATACGAATGAAGGATATCCGGCCATGACTTATTCGATTGAAGAACAGGTGTATGGAGAAGTTTATGTAGTAAATGATGAGATATTGTGTAAGTTAGATGAACTAGAAGAATATACAGGTAATGCGGAGACTGATTTATATGATCGAATCACGCAAACAGTATATGTTGCTGATAGGGAAATTGAGGCATATGTGTATATCGCTCAGAATAAAAAGATGTTAAAGAAAGTGATAGACTCTGGTGACTGGCTTATGTATCAAAAAATATAATAAGGTAGTTTTAAAAATTGGAAAGCAGATAATGACGAATTCATTATCTGCTTTTTATTGTGTGAATAATTGTCGTTCTCTTTTTATTCTTATAGTTCTTAGTACGATTCCAATTCCGAGAAATAAAACAGTAGCAGCGACCCCGCTAGTAGGATTTAACCAAAAATCACTACTGTTTGTAAGAGTAATAATCCCTGTTATTGTAACTAAAACAGTAGGAACAGCATCCTCGATTGCATGCATGATAACACATGGCCAGACTGATTTTGTAAGTCTATATATTTCAACATACATAATTGACCAACAAACCATAAGGATACAGCCAGATAGAAGCATATTTAATCTTGAGATAGATTCAAAATATTCATTTGAAGAGCCTCCTTTACTTTTATTTATCCTACTATTTGTGGGCAGTAAAACGCCCATTGATTAAAGCTTTTAATTTTTACAATATTTGTTAATAGATAAATTAAATAGGAGACAAATAGAAAGTAGTATCTTTTGTATGCATCACTATACTATATGTGTATTTGTGTGATTTTGATGTTGCATATTCTTTTTAAATTAGAAAGATGAAAAGTAAGTTTTTTCGGAAAATTTAAACGGAAACTATTGACTTTATGATTGGGTTTTTAATACAATGATACTTCGACTGAAAAATTAGAACGGACAGGAGGGAATCGTCGAAATGAGCAACATATTTGAAGATGAGTTACAAAAAATGAAGGATACTTTACATACGATGGATGAGCAATTGGATAAGCTTGAAAAAACCCCGGTTTATTATGGAGAAGATTTTAAAGAGCAAATTCTTGAAAGTATGAGGGAGTCTAATAGACAAAACTTACGTATTGGTGTGCAAGAGCCGTACTTTGGAAGGTTAGATTTTCAGGAAGATGGAAAAGAAGAAGTTATGCCGATTTATATCGGAAAAGTAGGGGTTTCGGATATGGACACGATGAAGCCAATCATTATTGATTGGCGGGCGCCTGTCGCAAGTATGTTTTATTCATTTACCGGTGGAGAAGAATTAGCATTTTATCAATCACCAGATGGGTTAGTAGAAGGTGATGTGTATTTAAAACGAAACATTTCCATTCGAAAAAGAGAACTTGAACGTGTTGTTGATACATATGTAAAAGGAAATGAAGATGTATCGCATGCCGATGATTTTCTTCTATATCGATTAGGTGAGAATAAAGATAATAAGCTAAAGGATATTGTTTCAACGATTCAATCGGAACAAAATGATATTATTCGAGCGGAAAGAAATTTACCATTACTTATTCAAGGGGTTGCAGGGAGCGGAAAGACAACAATTGCTTTACATCGCCTTGCTTTTTTAATTTATGAATATCGTGAACAACTAGAAGCAGAAAGAATGATCGTATTTGCGCCGAATAGTCTGTTTTTAGACTATATTTCGAGTGTACTTCCTGAATTAGGTGTAGGGAATATTAGTCAAACAACGTTTCCGGATTGGGCATTACGTACGTTAGATGATTCAGTGAAACTAAAGCAGACAGAAGAAAAATTGAAAGAAGCATTTTCAATTAATCGTGATGAAAAGAAGGTAATGCTAGGTAAATTAAAGGGTACGTTGGAATTTAAGACGTTTATTGAAGAGAGAATGATCCAATTTGAAAATGAGTTAGTTCCGACAAAAGATTTTGAGGCGTGGGATAGAGCGATTATTCCAGTAGAAGATATTAAAAAATGGATGCAAGTTGAATATAAACATTATCCTTTACAGAAAAGAAGAGAACGATTAGTAGGACGAATGAAGCGCTGGATTGAAATTGAACTTAAAAAATTCGGGGAAACAAACGAGAAAAAATTACTTAAAAAAGAAGCGACTAAGAGACTGAACGCATATATGAAGTTTTGGCCGAAAATGAGTGCTCTTTCACTGTATAGTTCAATAGTAAAAAGTAAAGAAATACTTGAGGTATTACCTGAAGAACTTGTTAAAGAAACAGAAAAGAGTTGTCGTAAAAAAGAAGTGTATGTAGAAGATTTACCAGCTTTAATATACATACATCATCGTATAACAGGGATTGAAATCGGGCAGAAGTTTCATCACGTTGTTATTGATGAAGCGCAAGATTTTTCGCCTTTCCAAGTTTATGTATTAAAAGAAATTACATTAGGTAATTCTTTCACTATATTAGGTGATTTATCGCAAGCGATTTATGATTACCAAGGAATTGAAGATTGGAATGCTTTTAAGGAAGTATTCCAAGAAACCGGTTATTATGAATTGACAAGAAGTTATCGTTCTACAAAAGAAATTATTGAATTTGCAAATGAAATAATTAAAAATGCAGAAATCCCAGTAGGACTCGCAACACCAGTCTTCCGCAGTGGAGAAGATGTGAAAGTAATTCATGCGGAAAATCAATTTACTGAAATTGTGAAGACGGTAAAACATTTGCAAAATGCAGATGTGAAAACAATTGCGGTAATCGGAAGAACAGAAGATGAATGCCGTGATATATATGTGGAATTAACAAATGCAGGATTAACGGTAAACGTAATTGAAGCAAACCAAAGTAAATATGAAGGTGGTATATCAGTAGTACCTGTCTATTTAGCGAAAGGTTTAGAATTTGATGCGGTGCTTTTAATTGATGTGGATGAAGAACATTACAAAGACACAAAACATGATGCAAAGTTACTATATGTTGGATGTACGAGATCACTTCATGACCTATGGATTTTCCATAGTGGGGAAGCGTCACCTTTAATTAAAGGATTAAAATAAAGTGAAACTATAATCAGTGGGGAGTTTTACTGCAAGCTAATGTGGGATAAATATAAAAAGAGGATTTTCTAGTACTGTATGAAAATCCTCTTTTTTATATTAAAATGGTAGACGTGTAAAATGACAATAAAGTTATTTAATTTTCGATATAAGATACTTCACTGTACTTAAAAATATAACAATAAAGTCGTTTCTGTAGTGCTTTAAGAAAAAAATGTACTTTTTAATAGACTACATGCTGCTAATTTAAGTCTTTAATTTATAGCTGTAGAAATAAATAATAATGAATAAAGATAATGATTAATATATAATTTAATGAGAACAAATGTACATTTATTTTTAAATGTGAGTTCTAAAAAATAAAAGCCTTTTCTCAATATCGAGAAAGTAGGTTCTTTAGCATACACTTTATTTTTCACATTCACAATCATCTAAATAATATACAATAAATATTTCCCGATCTTCGTCTATTTCTGATGCACATCTTTTTAATGGTCTCGCCTGTAGAGAAGGATTAAAAATTAAAAGATGAGGTAGTAAGTCAGAAGTACTTTCTTTCTCAAGAACATGAAGCACCTCTCTTTGCGATGGTTCATCTTCATATTTTCGGTATTCAACACATCTAAAGTTGTATTTCTTTGATTGAGTTAGGTAAGTTGTTTCTTCCTTCAACTTTTTAAGTTTAATTCTCACTACATCATCAACCCAAGAGCCTATATTCTCGTAAACTACACCATTACTTACAATGTAATCAGTTATTAATCTCGCAGATATCTCTTCATTTTTTAAGTTTTTACGTGAAAATAATACTTCTTTCGTTTCAGTAATATATTCGATGGTATTCATTTTTGCATTAGCCTCCTTCACTTAGTTTAAAATTAGCTTATACTATAAATAAGACAGATTTTGTCATATTTTATGAAAAAGGTGATTAAATGTCTAAAACTAAACGCATCATTAGAATCATGCTGGCATTAAACAATAATAATTCCATTACTGCAAAGGAACTTGCTAAATCCGAAGGAGTCTCAGAGAGAACAATCCTCCGAGATATACAGGAGCTAAGTGAAATTTACTTTCCAGTCTATTCAGAAAGAGGTAGAAATGGAGGGTTTAGTACACTAAAAAATAAAATGATCCCTCCTATTTGGTTTAGTGAGGATGAAATAATAGCTTTATTTTTTGCAATAGATGCCATGCAATATGTTGGCGCCACTCCTTTTTCTACTTCATATAAAGTAATTCTAAATAAACTGTTCAATATGATTCCTCAGGAAACTTCCGATACAATTGAGAATACTAGAGACAAAATCTTGATGTGGCAACCAAATATTAAAGTAGATAAAACAGTGCTAAGAAACCTTTATGATGCATCTGTAGAAGAGAAAACTGTTAATATCTTATATGAAACAACTGAAGATGAAATCTATAGAGAGATAGAACCTATGGGCTTATACGTATATAACGGGTATTGGTATTGTCCCGCTTACTGTAGAATGAGAAGAGGCATAAGGCTTTTCAGGGTAGATCGAATAAAAAAAACAATTATTAATTCTGCTTCTCATTCCACTAATGTCCATTTGAATGTTAAAGAATGGCTGTATTCTGAGTGTGAATCTAATCTCATAAAGCTCGAAGTGAGTTTAAGCAAAGAGGGAAAAAGAAAAGCTGAGAGCATATCATGGTTAAGAGATAATATGGAATACAATTCAGATGGAACCGCGAAAATAACAAAGAATATTAACCCTTCAGAAGAGTGGTTTTATGTTGAACTACTTTGGAATATTGGACAAGAAGCAGAAATAATAGAACCTGATTTCATAAAAAATAAGCTTATTGAAAGGGCTAAATCAGTGATAACGAAATATAATAACTTTTAGCTTAATTTGCATTTAATTTTATACTACTAGAAAGGATCACTTCATAGATAATTGTTCCTTTATTCAACTAAAGGGTGCGATTGTGGCATAAAATAGATAAAAAATGATCAAACTTTATTTCAAATCCACAACGGATGATGGTCCTTTTAGCAACGAATTGTATCTATCTTCCTAAGTCTATTAAAACGCCATAATCCTCTACTCGTGGTTTAGAAAGTAGGGGATATTTTTTGTAAAAGATTTATCCTTTTTTATCAAAGCACTACACTACATTTAAATAATGTTCAATTTTAAACGAATAAAGCCATTAATATTAAATTTTGATAGCTATCATCCAATTTTACACCCTTTGCTTTTCTACCCTCTTCAAAGAAGCCTAGATTCTTATATAACTGGATTGCACCTAGATTATCTTCCATTACCTCAAGACAAACTTTTTCAATCTTACTGTTATTTTTAGCCCAATTGATTAACGTTTCTAGAAGAGCTCTTCCAATACCATAATTTCGATATTCAGGTAGTATGGTCATCGCAAAAGCCCCTTGATGACTAATTTTTTCTTTGTTTCCGTTCTTAAAATCTATTGCACCGACTAACTTACCATCAACTTCAGCAATAAACTGTACATAATTTGGATTTTCATGATAAGCTTTTAACGTTTTTTGAATAGCATCGATACGTACCTTTTTTACATCCTCAACCGTACTTAGCATGTATGGAGCGTTTATTAAAGCTTTTGAAGCAGAATCTAGTATTCTTTCTGCATCCTGTTCTTTAGCTTCTCTAATTATTACTGTTTTTCCATCCTTAGATTTATAAGTAAAAACATTAGTTGATAAGATACTACACACACCCTTTCGGAATATAATTAATTAAAATTTTCAACTGTTTCGCGATTCTTAAGTAAGAAAAAGTCGTATCACCTTTTTCTGCAATCGTTCTGCTTCAACTTAATAATGATTATTTCAAATATTTCTAATTTTTACAAGGGTTCATTCCATTATATAGTCCGATTGTTGAATAACATGACTGGCGTTTTTCAAACAATTTTATTATGTTTTAAACAACTTTATTATCTCTGTACAAGATGAATTAACGACTTGAGCTGTTGTGTAAATAATATACAATGACCATTTCTAATTCCTTAGTTTGTTCTTTTTCCCATATACGAACAGCATCTACTGGAATTTGTGTATGTTTTAACCAATCTAGAATTAAGTGTAGTTGTTCTTGTATTTGACCAATGTTTTGCTCCTTTATGTTCTTATTCTGAATTCTATTAGTTAATTGAAGCATATAGGGAAGTTTTTCTATACATTCGCTTAAATCTCCGCAATAACCTGAAGGGAATTCATGTGTACCAAATTCTAAAGTATGGATGTAATTAGAAACTAGGTATATCATGGCTTCTTGTTCGGTATCACCACCTAATTCAATCGCTTTTCGAAGGGATTTTTCTAAATCGTCTTCTTTATTGCTAGAGTCCATATAAATTCCTATCCATCTAAAAGGCCTTGAATCAAATGGGGTGTTTTCTGTCCATCTATATAGAATGTCAATTAGAAAACTATTTAGTGAGAAAGTTAACACCTCATCTTTTTCGTTTGATGCATCTAAAATAGTAAACAGTGAAATGGCAAACTCCTCTTGATCTTTTGATTCCCATTTCTTTGCATTTGAAATAAATGTCTCTAAATGTTTATAAGCTAATTTTCGAAGTCCCGCTTCGCGATGCTGACAGTAACAAATAAAATCATGCCAATGCTCATTTGTATTCATATGTATAATAATAGTTTGTAATGTAGTGAGAGGTTTATCCATTATAAGTCCCCAATCTATTAAGAACGTGTTGAAAATTTAGTGTTATTATATCATTACATAAATTAAAAAGGGAGAGTTACTATGATTACAAAAGTAATTGGGAAATCGCAAAAATAATTGGAAAAATTAATGAAGATTCCCTTATAGAAGAGGGATTTATTCATTGTTCATTAGTAGATCAAGCTTTAAGAGTTGCAGAAAAATATTTCAAGCATGAAGAAGATGTTTTATTACTTACAATTGATCCAGCCCTATTAAAAGCAGAAGTAAAATATGAACTTGCTTCAAACGGTCAAGAATATCCGCATGTTTACGGAGTAATTAATGTTGAGGCGATTGTAGAGGTTGTTCCATTTTCTAAAGAAAACGGGGAATTTATATTACTTAAATCAGTTCGACTTTAGTAATAGGCGATGGAGTTCGCTATAATTGCTATATATAGCTAATGAATCCTATTGATAAACGAGATTTTTTGTTTATCAGTAGGATTTTTAATTTTATTCGAACAGACTTAAAAAGAGCACATTTGAATTGTGCTCTTTAAGAGAAAAGTGAATTAGGGTTTTTACTTCTAGATAATGTATGAGTGATTCATCATAATGTGACGATGAATCACAAAAGAGCAGTTAGAGTGGGAAGAATTTAAGATGGATTTTATTGGTCACGGGATCCAATCGATTGGTAATGAAGCAGTTCTAACAGGACTCATTATAGACTTTGAAGATGAAACGTAAAAAAAATTATTATGTTTATCTGAATGTTGAGGGAATACAAGAGTTTTATTTATCTAATTTTTAGAAAACATAGACTATAATATTGATAAATGGTATAATTTCCTTGTTATTGGAATTAAAATGAAAATATTAGAAGAAAAAGGATTGGGCTGGTTTTAATGGGGGATTCTGATCACAAAGAAACAAAGGCAATATTAAAGTTATGGTTTATTTATATACCACTTGCATTTGGAGAGTTTGTCTTTTCGAATATCATAGATTATTTAAAAAAATAAAGATTTTGCATTTGAAAAACAATTAACCTAATTTAATTGTTTTTTTATTTTTCTCTAATAAACCAAACAAAAATAAAGATTTTGAACAAGATGAAGTTTATGAAGGAAATAACGTTGATTAGGTGCTGAAAACGGGAATCATTCAAGCATGGTAATTCGCCATTTTTATAGCTTCCTATAGTGAAATGTTATGTTCACATCATATGTATACGATATTTGTAACTTAATATAGCATTACTGGAACTTCAAAATTAGTAGTTAAGGTTGCTACCTTTTAGAGTGCTATAGATATATAACTTAGCTAAAAAAGCAAAAATCATATAATTTGCGCTTTTTATTATCCGTTTTTTGGTAAATGATTATAGTTTTTGTCACATTAATACTGTACGATACATAGTATAAAACACATACTGTATGACATATAGTAATGGAAATGAGGTGAGTGAATGGATACTTTATTAAACTCGTTAATTACTGAGTTAAGAAGAGGGACATTAACGTTAGCTGTTTTAAGTCAATTAAGAACGCCGCAGTACGGATATTCACTTGTCCAGTTATTGGAGCAATCAGGGATTACAATTGATCAAAGTACTTTATATCCGCTACTTCGCCGATTAGAAAAGCAGGAGTTAGTGACGAGTAGTTGGGATAAAACAGAGAGTAGACCTCGTAAGTATTATGTTTTAAGTGAATATGGATTAGAGATATTTTTACAATTGAAAAAGCAGTGGGTAAAGGATTCGAAAGAACTTTATAACTTATTAAAGGAGGAGGACGAAAATGAGTTTGATTGATATGTATGTCCATGAAGTTGCGAAGAGATTGCCTGAACAAAATCGTGAAGATATTACACTTGAACTACGGTCAACAATAGAGGATATGTTACCAGACGATTATAATGAGGAAGATGTGAAGAGCGTACTCGAAAAATTGGGAAGTCCAGTTTCATTGGCTAATGGGTACTTGGATAGACCAATGCATTTAATTGGACCACGTTATTTTGATGTATATACGACGCTATTAAAAATGATTATACCAATTGCAGCTGTTATTGCGCTCATTTCAATGGTTGCAGAAAATTTTATAGGCTATAATGGTGATCAAGCGGTATTAAATGTTATTTTACAATTGATAGGTAAAGGTATAGGGGAAATTTTTGAAGTGGGTCTCCATGTATTTTTCTGGTTGACACTTGTGTTTGTTATTTTAGAAAGAACAGATAAAGACAAAGGTATCGAGCCGTTGACGACAAGTTTAAAAAAATGGACACCAGATGATTTGAAAAACATCTCGTATATCCCAAAGAAAAAAGCAATCTCGAAGTTTGAAGTTTTTGGAGGTTTAATGTGGACGGCAGTTTGGACTACACTTTACTTTTATGCGAATCATCTTGTAGGCGTATATCATGGTACAGAAAACGGATTGAAGTTTGTCGCACCAACGTTTAATCAAGATGTTTTGCTTCAATACTGGCCCCTAATTTTGGTTATGATCGTTTTCGAAGTAGCTATATCACTTTATAAGTTAGTACAGGGACAATGGACGAAAAGGTTGGCAATTGGAAATGCTATTCTTCAAGTAGTCGGAACAATCATATTCATTGTAATTGTAGTAAATCCACATTTATTAAACGAAGGATTCATTACGTATTTGGCAAATGCATTTACTACTTCCCCAGAGGAGTTTAAAACGTGGCTCATTGGGGGAGGAATTTTCTTCTACATGTTATCTGCTGCAATAAATATACTTGATGGTTTCCGAAAAGCTAGTATTCGTATGTAGATAAAAATCGGAAATTTCGATAAAATAAAACTATTGAAAAGATAGTGAAATAAGATGAACATGATGAAAGGAAGAAAACAATGATAAGGGAAGCAACGAAAAGAGATTTAGCATACATTTTAGATATTTATAACGATGCGATACTTTATACAACAGCTGTATATGCGTATAAACCTGTAACCCTTGAAAATAGAATAGATTGGTATGAACAAAAAAAGGCTGAAGGGTATCCAATTTTCGTATATGAATTAGATAATAAAGTAGTAGGATTTGCGACATTTGGACCATTTAGAGCTTGGCCTGCTTATAAATATTCAATTGAGCATTCGGTGTATGTTGATAAGGATTATAGAAAAAATGGGATTGGGACTTCTTTAATGAAAACATTAATCGAAATTGCAAAGGAAAGAGAGTATATGACCTTAATTGCTGGAATTGATGCAGAGAATGAGAAAAGTATTGCCTTGCATCAAAACTATGGATTTATTCATGCAGGAACAATAAAAAAAGCTGGTTATAAGTTTAATAAATGGCTAGATTTAGCTTTTTATCAGCTGGAACTTAACGGTCCTGAAAATCCTATAGAAGAATAAATATTTTTCGGTAGCAAGAAAAAATTCATGCTACCTTTTTCTTATTTTAATAGCTAATGAAAAGGTTTTTTACATTCAATGTTGAAATATTAGAAGTTAATATAACGATATAAAAAGAGGGATGGAAATGGAAACTGTTATAAATAAAATAAAAGAGGTACAATCTAATTATGTGGGAATGGCAATTTATTCTACAAAAGATAATCGGATAGTTGCTTCATATAATAATGAATTAAATATTCCGTTAGCATCAGCAGCAAAATTAGTCATTGGATTTGTAGTAACGCAAATGGTGAAGGAAAATAAACATAATTGGAATGATATACTTCATCACATTAAATTTAATCCGCATGAAGATAGTGGGCAGTTATATCCGCATTTACAAGGAAGAACTTCTTTAACACTTAGTCAAGCGGTAGAGGTAATGATTGCTTGTCATGATAGTTGCGTTGCACAGTCAGTTGTAATGCACTGTGGTGGATGGGATGCTGTGAAAATGTACGCACAAACGTACTTTTCAAAAATTTATATACAAGAGAATGCTAGAGATGAGAAAAATGTTGGAGAATTAAGTGAAGTTCTTGCCCTTTTCATACAAACCTTTCAAGGTTATAAATCAGAACCAGAATTATGGGAACCAATTATTAGCGGCATGGTAAGACAGCAAGGAGAGTATGAAGAAATCCCATATTATCATTTAGCTCATATGACAGGTGGATTACTCACAGCTACAATAAATATTGGTATTATAGGAATGTTTAACGAATTTCCGCTTCTTTATGTGATGGGGGGAAAAGATTTACCGAATCGACGTGAAAATAAAGAGGTAGATGAAGCTTTTGCAGTAGTTTTAAAGTACATATACAAAGAATATAGTGAAAGCATGCTAGGAGTGAGCGATTGAAAAGAAACTTAAAGACTTCAACAATCATTATTTTAATTTTAACGGTTATTGCTCTTGAAGTTGGAATCGCACTATATGATCACAATTTGTCATTAGATACAATTTACTTTGCAGCGATCCTTATTTGTATTGTATTGCTTTTTGGCACACGTGTTTCTGAAGAGAAAGAAAGTACATCGAAACGAGGACGAAGAAAAATAGCTGTTATATTTTGGCCATCTATTTTATTGTCTATCGCTTGTTTTGCAGTTATAAGTTACATAAGGGTAGGCTATGTCTCTGTACCAGGGATAATTAGCTTTTCATGCTTTGTTACATATGGTGGATTCGTTTTGATTAGTATTTTAAAGGGGAAAAATAAAATGTAGCTTACTAAGTTGAAAGGAAGCAATGTATATGAAACATATAGAGAACGGTACACGTATTGAAGGAGAATACATTAAAAATAAAGTTATTCAATATAATATGTCCATCTTAACAGATGAAGTAAAACAGCCGATGGAAGAAGTAAGCCTCGTAGTAAAAAATGAAGAAGGAAAAATATTTGGTGGTGTAACAGGTACGATGTATTTTTATCATCTTCATATCGACTTTTTATGGGTTGATAAATCAGTTCGTCATGACGGTTATGGTAGCCAACTTTTACATAAAATTGAAGAAATTGCGAAGGAAAAAGAGTGCAGATTAATATTGCTAGATTCATTTAGTTTTCAAGCGCCAGAATTTTATAAAAAGCACGGTTACAGGGAGTATGGTGTCGTTGAAGATCATCCGAAAGGTCATAGTCAGCACTTTTTTGAAAAGAGATTATAATAGTATTATGTATACTGGTTGATGGGAGAAAGCATATGTACACGTATAAATTGCAACAAGAACAACCAATCTGTGCAGAAAAAATAAAGAAGCTTTATGATTCTGTCGGTTGGTGGCCAGAAAGAAAAGAAGTCGATATTGAAAAAATGTTAAAGAATAGTATAGCCATTGGAGTATGGGAAGAAAATGAATTAGTTGGATTTGCTAGAGTCGTTTCTGATGGTGTTTTTCGAGCATACATTGAAGATGTTGTCGTACATGAGAGTGTAAGAAATAAAGGTATTGGAGAGAAAATGCTTACAATATTACTTCGAGAAATATCTCATATTGATATTGTTAGTCTATTTTGCGGTGAGAAGCTAATAAAGTTTTACGGTGAGCAGCAATTTCAAGCAACGAAGCAAATTGTGATGCATCGTAATCAAACAGGGAAAGAATAAGAGGTGCCAATTAAAATGAATGCAACAAGAGCGTACTGTTTATCGAAAAGAAAAGCGACAGAAGATTCTCCAGATGGCTGGAGTGCAACATGTATGAGGCTTAATAATAAAATATTTGCGATAGTAAATCATGAAGAAGGCGAAAAAGCTGCGATTACATTGAAGTGTGATCCAGAAGTCGCATTAAGAATAAGAGAAGATTATCCAGAAACAATTATTCCAGGGTATCATATGAATAAAAAACATTGGAATACCGTTTATATTCATAAGGGTATAGAGCAGGAGCAAATTAATAAAATGATTGATTGGTCGTATGATCTAGTACTACAATCATTTTCAAAGAAAAAGCAGCAGGAGTTAATGGATTAATATGTATTAGGAGTGTGTGTAATGAAAGATTCGATTAAAGATACGTATGATAAATTAGCGAGTACATATAAAGAAAATCTAGATTTTGCAAATCCATATAACAGTTATTATGAAAGACCGGCGATGATGGAGCTTATTCCAAGGGAACTAGAAGGAAAAAGAATATTAGATGCTGGATGTGCAGCTGGATGGTATACTTCTCAATTCATAGGAAGAGGAGCAAATGTTACAGCAATTGATGTAAGTCCTGAAATGGTAAAAGCAGCAAAAGAAAATATAGGAGAAGAAGCAACGTTCCTTTGTCATGATCTGCAAGAAACATTGCCATTTGAAGATAATACGTATGATGTGATTGTAAGTTCGTTAACTCTTCATTACTTAGAAAATTGGAATCAAGTATTTCAAGAATTTCGTCGTGTATTGAAGCAAGGTGGGGAACTTATTTATTCTATTCATCATCCTTTTATGGATTTCACAAAGTTTCCATGTAAAAATTATTTTGAAAAACAGTTATTAATAGATACTTGGGTTAAACCGAATATTACTATTGAAGTCAAGTTTTTTAGAAGATCATTACAAGACATACTAAATGAAACTACAAATTATTTTGTATTAGAAGAGATAGTAGAACCGAAGGCAATTGAAAAAATGAAAGAAGTAGACGAAAAATCATATTATTATCTAAATACGAATCCACATTTTCTTATCATTAAAGCAACTAATAAATAGCTAGTAAAATAACTTTGTTTTACTAGCTATTTACAGTTTTACATTACATATTAGGGGACTTTAAAATGAATACGAAACGAAATAGAGTAGTATATGCACTATTTACTATAGTTATTATTATTTTAGGTCTTAGCTCAAGAAAGTTTGCTTTTGCACTACCACATCTATTAAATGATTATTTAGGTGATGCTTTATGGGCATTAATGATTTTTACTGGCTTTGGACTTTTGTTTCCTAAAACAGAGACGAAGAAGTTGGCTTTTATTAGTTTAATGTTTTGCTATGGGATTGAAGTGAGCCAATTGTATCATGCAAATTGGATAGACAGCATTCGTGCAACGACTTTAGGTGGACTTGTGTTGGGATATGGTTTTTTGTGGAGTGATTTAGTGGCATATACAATTGGTGTTGGAGTGGGAATACTGTGTGAGGTTATTTTTCGGAAGAAATAAGAATTGCAAAAGGGGTATTTGTAAATGGAACAAGCACTGGAAATTGCAAAGTTTTGGTTTCAAAATGAACATGTCACAGCTACTGTAATGCAACCAAAAGTAGCGAAGGTTTTATGCAAGAATAAAGAGTATATTTTAAAGAAAACAGGATCGATAAAGCAACTTCTAGTTGAATTCGATGTTTTGAAGCAACTGTATGAAAAGGGAATTAAAGTACAGAAAGTAGTAAAGACAGAAAATGATGAACAATATGTATTATATAAAGAAAAATATTATTGCTTATATGAGTATGTTGCCGGAAGTGTTTTAGAAATAAAAGATACGAATAAGCTGGAAAGGCTAGCAAGTACAATTGGAGAAGAAATAGCTAATCTGCACAAAGCATTACATTCGGTGAATAGTGACCATGAGTTAATAAAAAGAGATTTATATAAGATAGTATTTGAATGGGCTATACCGATTTTAGAAAAGAACGAGCATGCTCATCGAGAGGTAATTCAAAAGATGGAGCGAATGCACACAGCTTTCAAGGAAACGGTCCATCCATTACCGAGACAAATTATTCATCGTGATATGCATCTATCAAATGTAATCTTTAAAGATGATAAACTGGAAGGGTTTATAGATTTCGAGATTTTAGAAAATAATGTAAAAATATTTGATTTATGTTATTGCTGTACAAGTGTATTAAGCGAGCTATTTAGTGATGAAAGATTAAGAGAAAAATGGTTACATATCGTTAGCAAAGTCTTTGAAGGTTATTATAAACAAAATGATTTAACGAAAGAAGAACTAAAAGCTATTTGGTATGTTATGCTTTCAATTCAAATTATCTTTATTGCTTATTTTGTCCAGTTACCAGATTTATTAAAGTTAAATGAAGAAATGTTCTTCTGGATTTTTGCTAAGAAGGAAGATATTGAAGAAATTATAGAAGGTATCGTAAAGGTATGAAAAAAATCATATTAATTGGTTCTGGCGGTTCAGGAAAATCCACATTAGCAAGGCAGTTAGGAAATAAATTAAATATTAAGGTGCATCATCTTGATGCATTATTTTGGAAACCGAATTGGGAAGGTGTTCCGAGAGAAGAACAAATAGCAGTTCAAAATAACTTAATTAAAGATGAGAAGTGGATTATTGATGGGAATTATGGCGGGACGATGGGTATAAGACTGAATGCAGCTGATACAATTATCTTCCTTGATATTCATAGAACAATTTGTATTTATCGTGCTTTTAAAAGAATTGTAAAATACCGGAATAAAATAAGACCAGATATGGGCGTGGGATGTGAAGAAAGATTTGATTTGCAATTTTTTAAATGGATATGGGAATATCCTAATGCTAAACGACCTACAATTTTAAAAGGGTTAGAGCAATTGCCGGAAGAGAAAAAGGTTATTGTTTTAAAATCTCCAAATGAGGTTCGGAAATTTTTAGAGCACATATAATTATAGAATGTAACACAAAAATTCTTTGTGAATCTTACCGATTAGTTTAATAAAACTAATCGTTTTTTATTATGAAAAATTTAACGCTTTTTGAAAATTGTATTTTGTAATGAGTATATGACTTTAAGTTCATATAAAATGAACGTTTGGAGGAATAGAAAATGACTAACGATTTAATTCAACTAATCGATTCATTAATGGTCAATATTCCAGCTGGAGAGGTAGTATTAAGAGATGATCGAATAAAAAAAGAATGGCTAGTACAAATTCAACCATTTCTTCTTGCAAAGTATGCTGTAACAATGGAACTATATGATGCTATTACAAATAGTACATTAAATAATTTTGATGAAAATCATAAACCAGTTGTCAATATTTCATGGAACGATGCCATTTCGTTTTGTAATGTACTTTCAAAAAAAGCGGGATTAAAAGAATATTATTCTATTAGTGATGGTGGTCAAATTGTGAAATGTAATTTAGGTTCAAATGGCTACCGATTACCATCTGAGGCGGAGTGGCAATATGCATGTAAAGCAAGTACAACCGGATATACATACGGGAAACTTCATGATATAGCGTGGTATAATGAAAATTCAAATGGAGAGATTCATGACGTTGGCCAAAAAGAACCGAATGCATGGGGACTTTATGATATGCTAGGGAACGTTTGGGAATGGTGTTATGATTTGTATGATGAAACAGTGTACGGATCATACCGTATTTTTCGTGGTGGTAGTTGGGCTGAAACAGCGAGAGGGTGCGGCGCTACTTGTCGTCGTCGAAGCCATCCTACATTTCATATAGATGATCTCGGTTTTAGACTCGCTAGGTCAATTTAGTAGGAACATGATACGAACAGCTAGGAAAAGAGTATGGAGAGAATCCGTACTCTTGCCAACATAGAAATGATTTAACGTAAGGAGTGTTTATTATGGCGCGTGTTTTATTTATTAATGCTGGATCAGAAGGACATATAAATCCAACTTTACAAGTTGTAGATGAATTGATTTCTCGTGGTGAAGAGGTCGTTTATTTTTCAATAGAAGCTTTCAGGGAGCGGATTGAGAAGACGGGTGCTACTGTACGAACGATTGATGATCAAAAATTTATAAAAGCGTTTCTATCTGGAGGCAGAAATTATTTACAGGAAAGAATAAATGGCCTTCTACATACAGCGGATATTGTAATACCTAGCGTTTTAGAACAAATTGAAGGTGAACATTTTGATTACATAATTCATGATTCTATGTTTGGCTGTGGCCATTTAATTGCTCAAATCCTTAAACTTCCAGCCATAAATTCATGCACATCTTTTGCGCAGGATGAAAAATCCTTTGAGCAAATGTTAGGTCATCTATCAAAAAATATCCCAGTAGAAATTTATGATAAAATACAGAATGATTTTCAAAACTTAACGAAGGGAATTGCTGAAAAATATGGTGTTGAAATAAAATCATCGTATGAAGTTTTCTGTAATCCTGCACCCCTTACTATTGTATATACAATTAAGGAGTTCCAGCCTTTTGGTGATATGTTTGATGAAATATATAAATTTGTAGGACCATCTATCTCTGCACAAATGAAAAACAGAGACGTTGATTTTACTTCAATTGAAGAAAAAAGTCCGATTTATATTTCATTAGGTACTGTTTTTAATGAAGCGATTGACTTTTATAAACTGTGTATGAAGGCCTTTGAGAATAGTGAGCATACAATTGTTATGTCTATTGGTAGTAAAACAAAAATAAGTGATCTAGGCGAAATTCCTAAAAACTTCATTGTGAAAAACTATGTACCCCAAACTGAGCTGCTTACATATACGAAACTATTTATTACACACGGCGGGATGAACAGTGCGCATGAAGGACTGTATAACGGGGTTCCGCTCGTTGTAATACCGCAAAGTGCAGATCAGCCAGTAGTCGCAAAGCAAGTGGAGAGTCTTGGAGCAGGAATAAAATTACAAATGCAAGGATTCACTGCGGATCAACTAAGTGAAAGTGTAGAAATGGTATTAAATAATCCGTCATTTAAAGAAGTTGCTTTGAATTTGAAGAAATCTTTCCAAAAATCAGGTGGATATAAGGAAGCTGTTGATGAAATTTTTATATTTGTAGGTCAGTGAAAAAATGAAATTATACATTAGAAAAGCATCTAAATAGGATGCTTTTTATTTAACTTTATAATTCTTATTTTTAATATCTAGTATGGTTAAAACTAAGGCACTGAGAGATATAAGTATAAGAATAAAAGTTAACCTGTTAAATGTATTGTCAATTATGAAGTAAAGATGATAGATAAATATATTCAAATTTTATTTTAAAATGTTAGGACTTAGTTTTACATGTTAGTAATAATTTCACTGTTTCTGCACAACTTCTGCACATACTCAGGTAATTTCTATGTCATGATATATTCATAAAGTGAAATATTCCACAAGAAAAATATAATTTCACTGCGGTGTATGCATAATTAACACATACATCGGTACAAGTTTGTCTCTTGTTATTCTTTTACATCAAAGCCCACATTCCACTACAAAGTATAACAAGAAGGAGACATGAACATGAATAATCGATTTTTAAAACAACTACAAAATATGAAAATGAACAAAAAAAGTTTAGGAGCTGTAGCATTAACAGCTGGAATTATTAGTACGACACTTATTCCTCAAAATGCTTATGCGCACGGTTTTGTTGAAAAGCCTGGTAGCCGATCTGCTTTATGTAGTCCAACTTATGGTGCGCTAAATGTAAACTGTGGAAGTGTTATGTATGAACCACAAAGTTTAGAAGCTCCAAAAGGGTTCCCACAAGGTGGTCCAGTAGATGGACAAATTGCTTCAGCAGGCGGAAAATTTGGTGGTATTTTAGATCAACAAACAGCAAATCGTTGGTTTAAAAATACAATCACTGGTGGGGAAAATACATTTACTTGGAAGTATACTGCGCCTCACTTAACGAGTAAGTGGCATTACTATATTACTAAAAAAGGATGGAATCCAAATAAAGCGCTAACAAGAGCAGATTTTGAACCAATTGGAACAGTACAACATGATGGTTCTGCAGCTTCAAATAATTTAACTCATAAAATCAATGTACCTACTGATCGTAGTGGATATCATGTGATTTTAGCAGTATGGGATGTAGCTGATACAGCAAATGCATTCTATAATGTAATTGATGTTAATCTTATTAATGATGTGAAACCAGACATAGAAGCGCCAAGTATTCCAAATGGACTTCAGACGCAAAAAGTAACAGCGAATAGTGTAGAACTAACATGGAACGCTTCTACGGATAATGTAGGGGTAAAAGGATATCAAATCTTCCGTAACGGAGAGATGATTGATACAGTAATAGGCACTCATTTTATTGATAAGAAATTACAACCAAGCACAGAATACTCTTATACTGTAAAAGCAATTGACGCAGCTGGCAATGTATCGAAGGAAAGTACAGCGCTTACAGTAAAAACAACAGTTGAGATTCCTGATACAGAAGCACCAACACAACCAAAAGGATTACATAGTATGGGAACGACAGCGTCAAGCGTGGATTTAATGTGGAGTCCATCTGACGATAATATTGGTGTAGACCATTACGATATTTATAGAGAAACAGAAGGATCAATGAAAAAGATTGCAACATCCAATACAGCTTCTTATATGGATAAAAATCTGCTCGCTAATAGTACTTATAAATATGTAGTAAAAGCTGTTGATGTAGCTGGAAATGAATCCGTACAGAGTGATATATTCACAATTACTACAAAAACTGAAAACGCTTCATATGAAGCGTGGGATGCAAAAAAAGCATATAAAAAGGGAGATAGAGTTCTACACGAAGGAAAAGTATATGAAGCAGTCCAGAGTTATCAAGGAAATGGTGATCCGAACTGGATTTATGCATTATCATTATGGAAAACAGTGTAAGCTTTACCTAGATATGAACTAAGAGATGATGGGCTTTGATTTCAAAAGAGAATCTTGAGAATTCACTTTTCTATTTATAAAAAAGGGTAGTGTATGAATACATAAGATTCATATACTACCCTTTTTATTATGATAACACTTTCGTCATAAGTATATGCGGAATGCCATCTTCCATAAATATATCAGAAGAAGTTTCATAACCTAATTTTTTATAAAATCCTTCAGCTTGTGTTTGCCCGTGTAGTTTCACTTTTGTAGCTTGTTCGTTACGAGCAATTTCTTCTAACGTTTGAATGATGACTTTACCTAATCCGTATGTACGATAATCTTTTAAAATGCAAATACGTTCTAATTTTCCGACGCCATCAACAAATCGTATACGCCCTGTACCTACAGGAAGCTCATGATAATAAACTAAAATATGTTTACATTGCTCTCCGATTTCATCGAATGTATCGAATTCATCTGTAAGAGGAACACCTTGTTCTTTTACAAATACTTCTTTTCGAATATGAAAGGCAGTTTCTAAATCAGTAAGTTCTGTTATAAGTTTGGATTGCAAAATGTTCAGTCCTTTCTAGTGTAATCAGCTTGTGTTTTCATAGTATATCATAATAATGCACTATAAAGAGAAGAACATACTAAAAAGCCAACTTTAAAAAGTTAGCTTTTATTACAATTCCTTTATCCCATTTTTAGCGCCGATAATTACTTTACTCGTCATACTTATAAACAACCCTGTTTCAACTACACCAGTAATCATTTTTAATTGAGTGTGTAAATGGGCAGGATTAGAAATATGATTAGGGAATATACAATCGATAATCATGTTATTGTTATCGGTTATATAGGTTTCATTATTTTTCAAACGTAATGTTGTTTGACATCCTAAAGACTGAATTTTATTTTCGGTTTGTTTCCATGAAAAAGGGATGATTTCAATAGGTAATGGAAAAGTACCTAAATGTGTTACAAGTTTCGATTCATCAGCAATGATAATTAGTTCTTTAGAGGAAGAGGCAACGATTTTTTCACGAAGTAATGCACCGCCACCGCCTTTTATAAGTTGTAAATTTGAATCAATTTCATCCGCTCCATCAATTGTAAGATCAAGACTTTGTACGTCATTTAACGAAATTAGGGGGATATTTAGTTGATGTGCTAATGCTTCAGTTTCCTTTGATGTCGGTACAGCTTGAAATGATAATCCTTCTTTTACACGCTCACCTAATTTTTGTATTGTCCAATATACAGTAGAACCTGTACCAAGCCCAATCTTCATGCCATCATTTACAAAGTTAGCGGCATATTCGCCAGCGAGCTGTTTTAAATTCATCGCTTTACTCCGCCGGACGCGGTCCAGCATCAAGACCTGAATTTTCAACTGTAAGTACCGGACGAACGACTATATCTTTATGTACACGCATTTGACAAGATAATCGTAAATGATCTTCAATCCCTTTTTCCGTCATTGCATGTTTCTCATTCGCACTCGCTTCACAGAAATCACCTGCTAGTATTTCTACTCTACAAGTTGTGCAACGTGCATTCCCGCCGCAACGATGAAGAATGTTGACACCGCTATCTTCAATTGCTAATACTAACTTTGTTCCTTCTTTCACATCAAAAGTTCCCGCACCTTCAATTGTTAATTTTGGCAAATTTGTTCCTCCTCACGTAAAATTGTACATAACATATTTATGACCGCGAATTATTGAACATAAACATTATTTTTTTATATCCCCGTAACTTTTTTTAATGTTGAATCGTTTATTAAGTAAGCGCTGAAAAGGAGTGGTTATTTTGTGCACAAAAGTAACTCATGTTTTAAAGAACCATATCGATATGAATCATTCAAATATAAACTTTTTAATTGAACAATATGGAGAGTTAAAAAGATACTGTACTTTTTTAACGAAAAACAAATGGGATGGGGAAGATCTCGCCCAAGAAACAGTGTGTAAAGTGCTTCAAAAATATAGAAATAAAGATATTTGTATGACACTCGTCTATAAAATAGCAAGAAATTGTTGGTTAGATCAGATAAAGTCTAAGTCTGTTCATGAAAAAATAAGAGAACAAATCACTTTTGAAGAACCACATGAGAACATTGCAGATTTGCATGAAATGGCAGGGAAAGTATTGTCTTCATTAAATGTACAGCAATCCGCAATTTTATTATTAAAAGATGTTTTTCAATATAGTATCGCTGATATTGCTAAAGTGTGTTCTGTATCAGAAGGTGCAGTAAAGGCTTCTTTATTTCGGAGTAGAAATAGGCTGAAAACTGTAAGTGAAGAAGGGATTGAGATAGTCGAATTCACAGAGGATATTGAAGTTGTTGTAACATCTATTCGTGAGGAAAGACCAGAATTGTTAACGAAACTTCTTCCGACAATAGATTTTACTAAGTTACCATCTAAACAGCCAGTGTTATTATTTAATGTGAAAAACCCTTCTTCCTACAGTTGTATGCTTTGCGCAGCATAACAAGTATTGGAGGAATTTAAAATGAATACAATTCCATATGTAGTAGAACAAACAAAATTAGGAGAACGTTCCTATGATATATATTCAAGGTTATTAAAAGACCGCATTATTATTATCGGCTCAGAAATTAACGATCAAGTAGCGAGTAGTGTCGTAGCGCAATTATTATTTTTAGAAGCAGAAGATGCAGAAAAAGATATATATTTATACATCAATAGCCCAGGAGGTTCAACGACAGCAGGTTTTGCAATATTAGATACGATGAATTTAATTAAACCAGATGTGCAAACGCTATGCATGGGCTTTGCGGCATCATTCGGTGCATTGTTATTATTATCAGGAGCAAAAGGAAAACGGTTTGCGCTTCCTAACAGTGAAATTATGATTCATCAGCCGCTTGGTGGTGCACAAGGGCAAGCAACAGAAATTGAAATAACTGCGAAAAGAATATTAAAGTTAAAGCATGATATTAATAAAATGATTGCAGAAAAAACAGGCCAACCGATTGAAAGAGTAGCACATGATACAGAAAGAGATTATTTTATGACTGCAGAAGAAGCGAAGGCATATGGGATTGTAGATGACGTTGTTACGAAAAAATAAGATGAAAAAGGCTAGAGGATATGTTAATTCTCTAGCCTTTTTATTAATCCTTTACCCATTCATCAACTAATGCTTGATTTTTTTTAATCCATTTTCGCGCAGCCTCTTCAGGATCTTTTGTTTTATTTAACATGACCATTAACGTACCGAGCTGTTCATCGTTCATTTTCCATTTATCAAAGTATTTTATAACATCTGGGTGATCTTTTTCGAAACCTTTACGAACGGAGTAATAAATGTCATCTTTTTCACCATATACTTTCTTAGGGTCTTTTAAATATTTTAAGTCAAATTCTGAAAAACCCCAATGCGGATTCCAAAGCGTAACAGCGATTGGTTTCTTTTTTGTATATGCTTTCTTTAGTTCACTCATCATCGCAGCTTCAGAAGATTGGACAAGTTTTAGTTTTATATCATATTCTTTCATTGCTTTATTCGTTAAATTCATAAGACTACTACCGGGTTCGATACCGACAATTTTATTATCTAGTTCATCTTTATGAGCATTTAAATCTTCGATACTGTTTATGTTTTTCATATAAGAAGGGACGACTAAACCTAGTCCAGTACCTTCGTACCATTTTGATTTTAAGACAATATCATCTTTATAACGATCGTTTAGCGGTTTATCTGTAACTGGTAGCCATACTTCTAAATTCGCATCAACATCGCCACGAGCGACACCAGTCCAAATTGCGGCTTTTTCTAAATACATGAGCTCAACTTTGTAGCCTTTTTCTTCTAATAAAACTTTCCACATGTTTGCAGTTGCAATATTTTCTTTCCAACTTGTTACACCAAGTTTAATTTTTCCTTTCGAATTTGCATTTGTTGCATTACATGAAGTGAAAATCATAGTAATAAATAATGCAAGGCATATAAACCAAATTTTCTTTCGCATCGAAAACCTCCTAAGTAACGTTTGCCTTATAAAATAAATGTATAAGTAAGCATTCTTATTATGAACGGAAACGAGAATTTTAAAGAAATCTTATGAATGTCATTTTTATGTAATATTTCTTTGTAAAATCGCAACACTATGTGAATAGATGGGTAGAAAAGGAGTAGTGACATGGATAATACAAAGGTGCGTGTTGAAAACGTAACAAAAGTATTCGGGAAACATCCGCAAAGAGCCCTTTCCTTATTAAAAGAAGGAAAAAGTAAATCGGAAATTTTAAAAGAGACAGGAATGAACGTTGGGGTGAAAAAAGCAACGTTTGAAGTTTACTCTGGAGAGATTTTCGTTATTATGGGTTTGTCTGGCAGCGGGAAATCTACGCTAGTTCGTATGTTAAATCAATTGATTAAACCAACTGCAGGTCATATATATATAGATGGTGAAGACATCGCAACGATGGGAAAAGAAGAGTTACGGAGAGTAAGAAGAACGAAAATGAGTATGGTATTTCAGAAATTTGCTCTATTTCCGCATCGTACAGTTATACAAAATGTTGCATATGGTTTAGAAATACAAGGAGTTCCGGTTGAAGAGCGAGAGAAAAAAGCGTTAGAATCGCTACAGTTAGTAGGACTCGATCATCATAAAGATAATTATCCAAGTCAACTTAGTGGTGGTATGCAGCAGCGCGTTGGAATCGCAAGGGCACTAACGAATAATCCAGATGTATTACTAATGGACGAGTCATTTAGTGCATTAGATCCACTTATTCGAAAAGAAATGCAAGATGAATTGTTAGAGTTACAAGATAAAATGGAAAAAACGATTATATTTATTACGCATGATTTAGATGAAGCGCTTCGAATTGGAGATCGTATCGCATTAATGAAAGATGGAGAAATCGTCCAAATTGGAACGCCAGAAGAAATTATGATGAGCCCCGCAAATGAATTTGTAGAAAAGTTTGTTGCGGACGTGAATTTAGGAAAAGTAATTACGGCTGAGTCTATTTTAAAACGACCAGAAACTTTATTAATTGATCGTGGACCTCGTGTGGCTCTTCAAATTATGAGGAATGCAGGCGTCTCAACTGTATATGTTGTAAACAAAAAGTATGAGTTTTTAGGTATATTAACTGCGGATGATGCGAGTAAAGCAGTACAAAAACAGTGGCCGATTGCTGATTTATTACTTAATGATATTCCGCATGTGTATTTGGATACTTTACTGGAAGAGACATATGCAAAAATGGCAGAGATGAAATATCCCTTACCAGTAATCGATGAGAAGAAAAGGCTAAGAGGAATTATTAAACGTGAAAGTGTCATTCAAGCTCTTGCAGGAAACATTGAGGAAGAGGTGAAAGACGATGAATAGTATACCACGTATTCCATTAGGGGAATGGGTCGACTCATTTGTTGCAAGTTTATATGAGCACTTTGAAGGCTTATTCCGAGGATTCTCTTATATTATTGGTGGATTCGTTGATTTACTCACTAATTTTTTAACAATAATACCTGCCATATTGATGATTATTATCTTGTGTTTCTTCATTTGGTACACAACGAGGAAATTATCTTTAGTCATTTTTACGCTTATTGGATTATTATTCATTTTGAATATTAACTACTGGGCACAAACGATGCAAACATTAGCACTCGTACTTACGTCTGTTATTATTTCAATTATTGTCGGAATTCCAATTGGTATATTAGCATCTCAAAATGAACGTTTCTCAAAATTTTTAAAACCAACACTAGATTTTATGCAAACAATGCCTGCATTCGTATACCTTATTCCAGCGATTACATTTTTCGGAGTAGGTGTAGTACCTGGAATTATTGCATCAGTAATCTTTGCAATGCCACCGACAATTCGTTTTACTGACTTAGGAATTAGACAAGTTCCAGAAGATTTAATTGAAGCAGCGAATGCATTTGGATCCACTGCATCACAAAAACTATTTAAAGTACAATTACCACTTGCAACCGGAACGATTATGGCTGGTGTGAACCAAAGCATTATGCTTTCGTTATCGATGGTCGTAACAGCATCACTTGTAGGAGCTCCAGGACTTGGAGTTGATGTATATCGCTCTGTAACACAAGTTAATATCGGTATGGGATTTGAAGCTGGATTAGCTATCGTAGTAATCGCAATTATATTAGACCGTATTACACAAGGGTTCCATACGAAAAGAAAATAATGACCAAAAGACACACTTTTATAATACAAAGTGTGTTTTTTATTGCATCCAAATCACATACGAACGATAACAGAACCTCCAGCTGGTGCGCAAACTTGGTTTTGTTGTTGTTCCATTGATTTGATGAATTGATTATTTTCCTCGATTAATGAGATTAATTTAGTTAATTGATTTTCAAGACTTGCGATACATTGCATCATATATTGTGAATCATGATGCAATGTATTTCTTGCGGGATGGGGGGAATAAACATACTGTTGATTTATATTTGGATTCCAATGAGGATACATTTGAATCGTTCCTCCTTCAATAAATTACGAAGCCTTCTTATAGTAAATGCCTATGTATAATTAATGGTTACTTGAAAATTTTTTAATATAAAAGGAGTATGTACAGAAAATGGAAAATATTATATGTGAAGTTACAGTACATTTTTTAGAAATATTTAAGCGAGATAGTGCGTATATTAATACATTCAAGTAAATGTATGTTATTTAGCGAGAAATGGTAGGAGGAGATGCAATATTGGCTAAAAATAAAAAAAGAAATGATGCTTTGGCAATAGGTGTCGGTATAGGGGTTGTAATTGGTGTATTTCAAGGGCACTTTACAAATAATTTAGTAATCGGAATTGTGATTGGGATTATAATTGGGATTGCGTTTTTGAAGAAATAATGAGGTGTAAATTCATTTCAAAAATTGCTGTATCAAAAGAATGAAAATTCGGAATACAAAACCTGTTTTTCCTTTTTTTGTGATATTATATATGAAAAGGAAGGTGATGAATATGTCAACAAACAATCAAGTAGAACAAAACTGCTTCATTTGCAAAAAGCATAAAGGAAATATTATAGTTCCAGGTGGAGCTATTTACGAAGATGAACTCGTTTACGTTGGACATGTCCACTGGGATAGTGAAGAAACATACCTGGGTTATGTAATGATAGATATAAAAAGACATGTACCTGGACTTGCTGAACTAACAGATGAAGAAGCGAAAGCGTTCGGACTTATAACAAGTAGAGTAAGTAAAGCGCTAAAAGAAAGCGAAGGTGCAGAGCATATTTACACTTTTGTTTCAGGAAATGGTGTACCACATATGCATATGCACATTATTCCGCGTTATCCGAATACACCAAAAGAGTTTTGGTCACCAAGCGAGATAGCGAAATGGACTGGCGCACCATATGGTGACGCAGCGAAAATCAAAAAACTATGCGAAAGAATACGAGAGTATATGGTGAGTGAATATGCATACAAAAAATAATAGACAACATTCATGGGTTGGAAGTAGAGAAATGTGTTTAGACGAAATTTCGGTAAAGCAATATGGTGATATCGTGCTCGGTGCATATGGTGGGAATATTAGTGCCGGAGCAAAAAAGAACGAAGATGGTGCATTAGTTTGGTCAAATGGTGAATGGGAATTTGCAGCTATATTAGATGGACATAATAGTGCAGAAAGTGTTGATTTAGTAGTAAATACAATCGAAAAAGAATATGAAAATATAAGCGTAATTTTGAATGAACCAATTGATACAGTATTTCAGTATGTTGAAAATCATATACTTACAATTTTTCAGTCATCTTCATTTAAGGAAAAGTGCAAAAGAATACAAGGTGAAACAGCTTGCTTACTATGTGTAAGAAAAGAAAATTATATATGGTGGATTTCTATTGGTGATTGTTTAGTGTATGTATTTCATGAAGAGTTACATAAGTTAGGACAATATGCATTAAATCAACGTCATTTTTACGAATGGATTGGAAATGTAAACACATTTGATTTACCTGTTCCTTGTTATTCATCAGGTATTCGTGAATTACGTACTGGAAAGAACCGAATTGTGATGGTGACAGATGGAGTATTAGAATGCGGGGAACGCCGATATGAAACACCTGTAAATTTGTATAATGCTATGAACAGAAATGATAAAACACTTAAAGAAAATATTCACAATGTTTTAGAACACGTGCATCATCAGTTGGGACGTGATAGTGCGACAATTATTAGTTGGGACGTAGAAAATAAAAGGAATGCCACGTATCCGAGTGATCAGCCGGAGAAAATGCAAGTAAGAAAATAAAAGGATAGGGTTTTCTGTCAATTATAAAAATAACTCTATTAATTTTATCGGTACTATCTATATTCGTTTTTGAAAAAATAGAAAGAAAAAGGATTAAACATCCCGAAACAAAAGGGATGGGAAATAGATTGTTGTTATACAATACATAAAACATGTCTTGATAAAACTACTACTAAAGAAGATAAAGAAAATGAATACATTATCTACATATTAAAAAATATATAATCCATTTTGTTACGAAAACATAATTAATTTAATAGGAGGGAATGCAATGGGCAACTCTACTATTTGGATTATAGTTATTATTATGATAATTGGAGGATATTTTTTAGAAAAGTTGTTAAGAAAAAAACTAAATATGCCAAAGGGCAATGCTTGGATATATAAGCATGTAAATAGTTTACATGTAAAATTAGAAATAGGTCTTTTTATCGTATATCTTATAGTAAGTTTTATTTATCTGTTCAAAGTAGAAAATGCTAATATAGGAATTGCTGTACTTACTTATTTTGGAGCAATTTCCTTATTACGCGTATGGATGGAATGGAAGTATAGCAGAGAGACAAAGGAATATATTCTTTCTATAATTGGATTCTTTGCATTTGTTTTTATGGTTTCAATGTTACTTTATTTTGATCCTCTTTCTACATACTAATGTCGTTTTGGTTTTTCATGATGAATATTTAAAAAGAGTAGCTACCATTATTTATCTTGATAGTTACTCTTTATATTTACATCTTCTTAAAGCTTCTCAAAACAAGGTATTCCCACAATCTCCAAGGAAGAATCTTCTTCGTAAAGATCATAAATTTTACACCTTTTCCAATAGGATATCGTAAAGTAGTGCGCTTTGTTTCAGCAATTTCAACGATTTTATTAGCAACATCTATCGGATTACCAAATGTATCACTACCGCTATTAATATGTTTTTGTATTTTATCCATATATTCTTTGTAAGGAGATGTTGTATCAGATTGGTTTTCAGCTAGTTGTTTACCAACCTCCCATATATTTGTGTTGTAAGAACCAGGTTCAATTAAAGCGACATCTATTCCGAAAGGTTTTAATTCTAAGCGAAGCGATTCACTCCAGCCTTCTAATGCATATTTTGAAGATACATAAGGAGATAAACCAGGGAATCCAACTTGGCCGCTAATGCTGCTTATATTAATGATTTTTCCACTTCTTTGTTTTCTCATATATGGTAAAACAAGCTGGGTAATTGATATAGCTCCAAAAAGGTTCGTTTCAAATTGCTTTCGATATTCGTCTACTTGGATTTCTTCTACAAAGCCCCCATTTGCATATCCTGCATTATTTATAAGGAGATCTATTCTATTAATTTCTTTTAAAAATAATTGGAAATTATGTATAGAATTTTGATCTGTTACATCTAATTGTTGAACTTTTATATTGTGCTGTAAGTTAAGTTGAGTAACTTGGGATAGTAAGGTTCCTTGTTTTTCAAGGTTTCGCATTGTAGCGATAACTAAATAATCTTTTTTTGCGAGTTCGAGTGTAGTTAATAGTCCAAATCCACTTGAGGCTCCAGTAATTATTGCGATTTTTTTATTCATTTTTCGCCAGCTTTCTTTTTCTTTTATCATAACGAGTTATGATAAGAAAATCTATTATTCTTACATTTAGTATGAAATCAATTTGTATGTAAAAAAAGGGGATTATAGGGAATCAGCGTATATAGAGTAGTGTATATTAATATGATAATGAAATGAGGGAAGAAAAATGGTCCATGTAAAAGCTGTATTAGCAGATCAGTTATTAGCAAATGCAAATGATCCCAGTTGGTATATGCCATTTTCAGATGCAGTTAAGGGTTTGTCTGAGAGGGAAGCTTTCTGGAAACCGAATGAAGAGAGTAATAGTATAGCTGAAATCGTACAACATTTACTGTATTGGAACTCTACTTGGCAAACTAGGTATAAAGAATCAAATGTGAATGCAGTACCCGCTATAGGAGATAATAACAAAAGTTTTATGCTCTCAGATAATCAAACTTTCGATGAATTACGGGAAAAACTACTAGAAAAACTGTTACAATGGCAAAATCTCATAAATGAAGAAAAGGTTGAAAGTGATGTAGTGGGATTTCCTGTTTCTGCAAAGTGGTGGGAAGTGCTAGCGAATGTAACAACTCATAATGCATATCATATTGGTCAAATTATTTACATCCGAAAATTACAGAAGAGCTTTGATAATGAATAAAGTAACAATTCTCTTATTAAGGGAACAAAAGTGGACAAAACGAGACAAACGTCTCATTTTGTCCACTTTTTTATTGTTAAAAGATAGAGAAAACCTATTAAAACAAGGATTCGAAATTGGCACAATACTTGCAATATAAAGGACGAACAAGAAAATAGGAGGGCTGGACATGTTAAAAACAACTGAAAGTAAAGGGAATGAAATTACGAAAGAACAAGCTCGTTGGATGTACGAAAAAATGTTAGAAATTCGTAAGTTTGAAGATAAGGTGCATGAATTGTTCGCGCAAGGCGTTTTGCCAGGTTTCGTTCATTTATACGCAGGTGAAGAAGCGGTAGCAGTTGGTGTATGTGCCCACTTAACGGATAGTGACAGTATTACAAGTACACATAGAGGTCATGGACATTGTATCGCAAAAGGTTGTGATTTAAATGGTATGATGGCTGAACTTTTCGGGAAAGCGACAGGATTATGTAAAGGTAAAGGCGGTTCCATGCATATTGCCGATTTAGATAAAGGAATGCTTGGTGCGAATGGCATTGTAGGCGGGGGTTTCCCACTTGCTTGCGGCTCAGCATTAACAGCTAAATATAAAGGAACAAAAGATGTAAGTGTTTGCTTCTTCGGTGACGGAGCAAATAATGAAGGAACATTCCATGAAGGGGTTAATTTAGCGGCGATTTGGAAGTTACCAGTTATTTTTATTGCAGAAAATAACGGTTACGGTGAAGCAACTACATTTGAATATGCTTCAAGTTGTGATTCTATCGCTGATCGCGCAAAAGCTTATAATATTCCAGGTGTTCAAGTAGATGGAAAAGATCTTCTAGCTGTATATAAAGCTGCTACAGAAGCAGTGGAACGTGCGCGTAATGGTGATGGTCCAACAATTATTGAATGTATGACATATCGTAATTATGGTCATTTCGAAGGTGAAGCGCAAACATATAAAACATCAGAAGAAAAAGAAGAACATTTAAACGAAAAAGATGCAATTGTGAATTTCCGTAAGCATTTAATTCATGAAGGTTTATTAACAGAATCTGAACTTGTTGATATGGAAAAAGCAGTAGATGATGCAGTACAAAGATCCATTGAATTTAGTGAAAATAGTCCATACCCAGACGATGAAGAATTATTAAAAGATGTATACGTTTCTTACAAATAAGAGGAGGGTGAAAAATTATGACTAGAACAGTAAGTATGTCAACTGCAATTAATGAAGCGATGAAAATCTCAATGCGTCGTGATGAAAATGTAATTTTAATAGGTGAAGATGTTGCAGGAGGTGCACAAGTTGATCACCTGCAAGATGATGAAGCTTGGGGTGGTGTTCTTGGTGTTACGAAAGGACTTGTACAAGAGTTTGGCCGAAATCGTATATTGGATACACCAATTTCTGAAGCGGGTTATATGGGAGCTGCGATGGCAGCTGCTGCAACTGGGTTACGTCCGATAGCTGAGTTAATGTTTAATGATTTTATCGGTAGTTGTCTTGACCAAGTATTAAACCAAGGTGCGAAATTCCGTTATATGTTTGGAGGTAAAGCAAAAGTACCCGTTACAGTACGTACGATGCATGGCGCTGGTTTTAGTGCAGCAGCTCAACATTCACAAAGTTTGTACGCATTATTTACGAGCATACCAGGTATTAAAGTTGTTGTTCCTTCCACACCGTATGATGCAAAAGGCTTATTATTAGCGGCAATTGAAGATGATGATCCAGTAATCTTCTTTGAGGATAAAACACTTTACAATATGAAAGGTGAAGTGCCAGAAGGATACTATACAATTCCATTAGGAAAAGCAGATATTAAACGGGAAGGTTCTGATGTAACAATTGTCGCAATCGGAAAGCAAGTTCATACAGCGCTTGCAGCTGCAAAGCAATTATCGAAAAAGGGGCTTGAAGTAGAAGTAATTGATCCACGATCTTTATCACCACTTGATGAAGATACTATTTTATCATCTGTTGAAAAAACAAATCGTCTTATCGTCATTGACGAAGCGAATCCTAGATGTAGTATTGCAACAGATATTGCGGCAATTGTAGCGGATAAAGGTTTTGATTTGTTAGATGCACCTATTAAACGAATTACAGCACCACATACACCTGTTCCGTTCTCACCACCACTTGAAAAGTTGTATTTGCCAACACCAGAAAAAGTAATTGAAACTGTATCAGAAATGATTGGAGACCAATCTTTATTACATGTGTAATAAAACGATGAGAAGGGAGAGAGAGACATGGCTGTAGAAGTTGTAATGCCGAAGTTAGGTATGGCGATGAAAGAAGGTATTATTACGAGCTGGAATATTAAAGCAGGCGATAATGTAGCAAAAGGAGAACTAATTGCTAGTATTAATTCAGAAAAAATTGAAACGGAAATTGAAGCGCCAGCTGATGGTACGGTACTTGATATAGCTGTAAGTGAAGATGAAGGAGTGCCGCCTGGTACTGTAATTTGCTACATCGGTAAACCGAATGAAAAGGTAGAAACGCAGGAAAGCACACATGTTGTAGAAGAAAAAACATCTAATATAGAATTACAAAATGTACAAAATCAAGAAGCAAATGGGAAAGAAGTATCGAAGCAAAGAATTAAAATTTCACCTGTAGCCAAGAAAATTGCAAAGTCTGAAAATCTGGATATCAAGGCATTAGTTGGTACAGGTCCTGGCGGAAGGATTACAAAGGCAGATGTATTAAAAGCACTTGAGGTAAGAGGAATCGTTCCGGAAATATCTGAACAAGAAGAAAGTAACGTGATTCCTGTTACTGGTATGCGTAAAGCGATCGCAAATCGTATGCACGCAAGCTTAAAAAATAGCGCACAATTAACGTTAACGATGAAAGTAGATGTAACAGATTTAGTTGCTTTACATAAAGAAATAGCGAAAATTGTACAAAAAAGATATGATAATAAATTAACCATTACGGATTTTGTCTCGCGTGCTGCTGTATTAGCACTTGGAGAGCATAAAGAAATGAACAGCGCTTATATAGATGATGCAATTCATCAATTTGAACATGTGCATTTAGGCATGGCAGTCGCATTAGAAAAAGGGTTAATCGTTCCAGCTATTCGCTTTGCAAATAATTTATCTTTAGTAGAATTGTCTAAAGAGATTAAGAATGTGGCACAAAAGGCGCGAGCAGGTAGCTTAAGTAGTGATGATATGCACGGAACGACATTTACAATTAGTAATTTAGGTAGCTTTGGTATTGAATATTTCACACCTGTATTAAATACACCTGAGACTGGCATTTTAGGTATTGGCGCAATTGAACATGTTCCTGTATATAAAGGGAAAAAATTAAAAAAAGGTAGTATGTTACCTTTAAGTTTAACATTCGATCATCGTGTACTAGACGGTGCACCAGCAGCTGCATTTTTACGCACAATTAAACATTATTTAGAAGAACCTATAACAATTCTTTTATAAAGAGAAGGTGAGAGAATGAGTAAACTAGTTGTAATGGGAGGCGGACCAGCTGGATATGTAGCGGCAATTACCGCGGCTCAAAATGGCAAAGGTGTCACTCTTATTGATGAAGCTGAACTTGGCGGAACGTGTTTAAATGTTGGTTGTATGCCTACGAAATCACTGTTAGAAAGTGCTGAAATACATGACATTGTGAGAAAAGCGAATGATTATGGAGTTACGCTTAATACAGGAAGTATATCAATTGATTGGGATCAAATACAGGCGAGAAAATCACAAATCGTAATGCAACTCGTCCAAGGAATACAATATTTAATGAAGAAAAATAAAATTAAAGTTGTAAAAGGAAAAGCGAAATTCGAAACGGATCATCGTGTGCGAGTTGTACAAGGAAATAAAGAAGAAGTAGTTGATGGAGAGAGCTTTATTATCGCATCTGGTTCCGAACCTACAGAATTACCATTCGCTCCGTTCGATGGAAAATGGATTTTAAATAGTAGCCATGCCATGTCTCTTGAGAGTGTACCATCTTCATTGTTAATCGTTGGCGGTGGTGTAATAGGATGTGAGTTTGCAAGTATTTATAGTAGACTTGGCACAAAAGTATCGATAGTTGAAATGGCACCGCAATTACTACCTGGTGAAGATGAAGATATCGCGAATATTTTAAGAGAGAAATTAGAAAAAGATGGTGTGAAAATTTTTACGGGAGCAGTTTTAAAAGGATTAAATAACTATAAGAAGCAAGCTTCATTTGAGTACGAGGGAATTACTCACGAAGTAACTCCAGAATTTGTTCTTGTTTCTGTAGGAAGAAAACCACGAGTGCAACAATTAGGATTAGAAAAGGCAGGGGTTCAGTTTTCAAATAAAGGGATTTCTGTGAATGAACATATGCAAACGAACGTATCGCATATTTACGCAGCTGGTGATGTAATCGGTGGAATTCAGCTTGCTCACGTTGCCTTTCATGAAGGAACGACAGCAGCATTACACGCAAGTGGAGAAGACGTGAAAGTAAATTATCACGCTGTGCCTCGATGTATATACACAGCTCCAGAAATAGCTAGTGTCGGGTTAAGTGAAAAAGGTGCAAGAGAACAATATGGTGATATTCTCATCGGAGAATTTCCTTTTACAGCGAACGGAAAAGCTCTTATTTTAGGAGAACAAGTAGGGAAAGTAAAAGTCATTGTGGAACCTAAATACCAAGAAATTGTAGGGATTTCTATTATCGGTCCTTATGCAACTGAACTTATTGGTCAAGGAACCGTAATGATTCATACAGAAGTTACCGTTGATATAATGAGAGATTATATTGCAGCACATCCAACTTTATCTGAGGCGATTCATGAAGCGTTAATGCAAGCGGTAGGACATGCTGTACATGCTTAAATGGAAATATGATAAACCACTATTCTCTAAACGAAAGAGAGAATAGTGGTTTGAATTTTTATAGAAGAAATTAAATATCTTATTACTATTTAATTTCAATCGCTGAAGTAATATCGTTCCAATCAGCAGCTAAATTAGCAGTTTTACCGTACCAATCAGCATGTTTAAATAAAACGCCTTTTCCATATCCTTGTGTTGAAGTGTGCTCCCAAAGTGTCGTTGAATAACTTGCAGAAGGTGACGCTGTACTTACAGAAGAAATTCTGTCATTCCAGCTAGATGGTAAGTTTTTAAAGCCGCTACTCCAGTAAATATATTGGCCACCTTTATCTTTATGTTCATAAAAATCAGTACTACCAGCACCGCTACCTAAAGGATTAATTTTATTTTTAATTGCTTTTTTATCCTTTTTAATATACGCATCTAATGTTTCACGGCTAGTAAAACCATAAGCTAGCCAATCTCCATTTTCATTTTGCTTAGGTAATACCATAGTAATTTGGATATCTTTCTTATCCTGATCACTTAATTTTGCAAAGGAATTAACATTTTGTTCATCCACTTTTAAATAATCAAATGACTTAATTGTGTTACTTTTTTCTTCAGCACTTACCGCACCTAGTCCTCCAGTTAGTGCAAAACCCGCTACTAATGTCCCTGCTACTAATTTCTTCAACATATAACCATCCCTTTTTGTTTGAATTTTTGTACAGGTGAATCTTGTACAGCTAAAATGTATTCTAATTTTATACTTTTGTAAATATTCTGAAGTTTTAGAAATAATAGGCGGAATATTTACATTTTTACATTATTTCTTTAGAAAAAATGGTTATTGGAATGATATAATAAGTGGATGTATTGCTTTTACTGGATGTAAAGATATTTTAGGAGAGGTGTCATTGAAATATTTTACAAGAGAATGGTATAAAAAAATGCAAGTTTTAGAATTTGTAAGTTTTATAGAGTCTATAAAAGAATGGTCGGAAATGGATATACAAAGTTTAAAGGAAGAAATAGAGGAAAGGAAAATAGATTTATTAAAATTCCTTCCTGAATCGATATACTCAATTATACAAAACATCACAATTAATTCAGAATATCCATCAGGTGAACTGAAAAAACGTATGCAAGAGTGGACAACAGATTATGAGAAAAGAATGGCACAATTTGATCAATCATACGTAGAATATTTTAATTCCATTGAGAAAAAACTTCCGTCAAATGTCGCTCAGTTACACAAGACATCACTACACGATAGTGTAATTAAAGTAATAAAGAGAGAATCAGAAGATACTTTGTCTATCGTATTAGATTGCAGTGGTACTTTTAGTGAATTTGATAAACTTGAAGTAACCTTTATAGGAGTAACAAATTGTTCTATGCCGGAAAACTTTGAAAATGCTTGGTGGTTATATCATGAAATAGCTCTTACTGAAGATGGTTTTGAACTAGGTGTTTTATTTGACTGTCCATTTAGAGAAGTGACGATTTGTGCGACAGATGTATTACTTGTGAATAAATAATTTTTTATGGAGCATTACAAACGTTTGACATAATAAAAAAATAAAGTTATTGTAGATACATGAAGTCTACAATAGGGGCTGTACTATGAAATATTCTAAAGCTACAAATTATGCTCTTCATACAATACTTTTTCTGGCAAAGGCTACACCAAATAAGTTAGTTAGTGTTCACCAATTAGCAGAAATGCAAAATGTTTCACCAACGTACTTGTCTAAAATACTAACTAAGTTGACGAAGGAAGGGATGATACATTCATCATCTGGTCCAAAGGGCGGTTACTCGCTTAGTAAGAATTGGGAAGATATTTCATTTTTAGATATTATACATGCAATTGAAGGTAAAACATCATTGTTTGAATGTTGTTTACATGACAAACCGGGATGTTTAATTAATGAAGTAATGCTTGCAGCAGAAGAGAAAATGGAAGAAGAGTTACGAAATCAAAAAATCGTAGATCTTGCGAAAAAAATAAAAGTGGATTTTTAATCTGCTTTTATTTTTAAATTAATTAAGGATAAAAAGACTCTTTGATATCTTTAATTGTAGTTAGAAAATGATATGAAGAAGGAGAGAAGATGATGACTAAATTTTGGAATGATCGATATAAATCAGATGAATATTTTTACGGGGAAGAACCTAATACATTTATTAAAGAACAAGCATTTCGTTTAGCAAATCACAATAAAGTAATAGCTTTCGCGGAGGGAGAAGGTAGAAATGCTGTATTTCTAGCAAGACAAGGGAACGAAGTAACAGCTATTGATTATTCGGAAGATGGATTAGAGAAGACAAAAAAATTGGCAGAGAAGCATAACGTAAACGTGCATACAAAAAAAGTAGATTTATTAGCTGATAGTTTGCCAGAAAATGAATATGATGCAGCAATTATGGTATTTGGACATTTTCATGATGATTATAAAAAAATGATATTAGGTAAAATGATACAAACGATAAAGCCTGGTGGTTTAATTATGTTTGAAGTTTACTCAAAAAAACAAATAAACTATGGTACTGGTGGACCAAAAGATGTTGATATGCTGTATGATCCAATTGATATCCTTACTTGGTGTGAAGAACATAAGGTAATTCATTTCTTTAATGGCGAACAAGAGCGAATTGAAGGGAAAGGGCACACTGGTTTAGCTGATGTTATTCAAGTTGTTATTAGAAAATGAATATAAGTGTTAATGAAAGTTAAATGTATGAATGTAAAAGACCAGTCATGTAAGACTGGTCTTTCTATTTAGATACTAAATTATCAAGCTTCCAATATGTATCTGTTAACGGCGCTGCTTTGCTATCTATGTATAAATACATATTATTTAAATCTTTTGGTGAAGTTTTCAGTTCAAATACAACGTCAGTAGTTAAAGAGAACTCGTGTGGAACATTTTTATAGTGCTCGTCATCTATCGGATGAGCTTCACCTTCATATTTCTCACCAGTTTTTTCATCTTGTATGAAATATTTTATTTCCGAAAGATCAATAGTTTGTCCATCGTCTCGAACATTATTAATCATAACACGAGTAGTAAGGCGCCGCTCTTTGTCTATTTTTTCAAACTTTGCATTCTCAACTGTCGCTCTATAGTATTCGTTTTTAACTATTTCTCCATAGTGCATTGCATTCTTTTCGAGAGCGCTCTTTTCTTGTTTTGATGTAGTATTGCTATTACATCCTGTTAATATTCCAGTAAATAATAATGCTGTACATGTCGTTTTGATTAATGATTTCATAGTAATCCCTTTCTGTATTAAAAAGTAAAACATAGGAATAATTTTACATCAATAGGAAGGTAAATGGAAGTGTTTTTGCGTAATATACAGATATACATTTATTTGGTTGTCAAGTTAACAGGATAGAAAGAGGGAGAAGACTGTATAAAACGGAATAAATAAGAATTGAAAATATTGTAAAACGGAAGAGGCATGCATATAATTAAAATAAAGTTTAAGTTTCTGAACCTTCAATAACGGTGGTGATAACATGTTTACTGAAGAACGTCGAGAGAAAATTTTAGAACGACTTAATACAGATGGAAGAGTAATAGCAAAGGATCTTGCGGAAAGATTTGATATGTCTATTGATTCTATAAGAAGAGATTTGTCTATTATGGAAAAGGATGGTTTATTAAAAAGAACGCACGGAGGTGCAATTGAACTTACGCGAGTGAGAAACTTAGCTGCGGAACCAACTAAACGTTATAGTGATAGCTCAATATATGAGGACACAATTGCAAGAGTTGCGGTATCTTATATACAAGAAGGTGATTCAATTTTTATTGGCGGGGCTCCCGTTCATAATGCGATGCTGAAATATTTACCGGAAGTATCATTTACGGTTATTACGAATTCTATAGAAATAGCTGGTTATCTACGAGAATATAAGAATATTGATACGTATTTAATTGGCGGAAAAGTAAAACCTTCAGGAAATATTACTGATACACTTGCTTCTGAATTGATAAGTAGATTTTCTATTGATCTTTATTTCTCTACAGGTGGAGGCATTTCATTACAAGGTATTAGTACTGCAACACCTGAAGTTGCTTATTTTAGTAAAAGAGTAAATAAAATTGCTAGAAGAAATATTTGTTTAGCTCCGCATAATAAACTTGGAATAGATTGTTTTATAAGAGGAGAGTCTCTAAAAGAAATTGACCTTATTATAACTGATGAAGAGGCTAGTAAAGAAACTGTTCAGGAATTTGAGAAACAAGGTAAACAAGTTGTAATAGCGCCATTATATTCATTTGAAAGGAGTTTGACATGATTGTAAAAGAACAAGAGTTTCATATAAATGGATTAACTTATACAATTCGTTCTGCAGCTGAGAAAGATGCTGAGCAGTTATCGAAAACTAGAGTTCAGATTGATGGAGAAACTGAAAATATGGATAGAGATGCTGGAGAGGGATTTATAGATGACCTAGGGTTTCAAAAAATAATAAAAACAGATAGTGAAGAGACGAAGAATCTCTTTTTAGTTGCAGAAGTGCACAATCGAATCGTTGGATTTTCAAGATGTGAAGGATCAAATTTTAAGAGATTATCTCATAAAGTGGAGTTTGGCGTTTGCATTTTAAAAGAGTTTTGGGGATATAGAATGGGGAAGAGCCTATTACAACAATCTATTAAATGGGCTGACGAAAATGCAGTAAATAAAATATCTTTACAAGTATTAGAGACAAACGAGAAAGCTATTCATCTTTATAAAAAATTAGGTTTTGAAGTAGAAGGCATTTTGAAAAATGACAAAAGACTATCGGATGGAAAGTATTATAATACGGTAGTGATGGGAAGATTTACTAATACTTTTCATGAAAGAGGTGAAGAAGTATGTTTTACAGAAGGAAGTACTATGTAGTGAAAAATGAATTTATAGAAGTATTTAATGATCATTTCAATAATACGAACTTACCTAATCAATTAAAGCATGGTTCTAGGCTAATAGGACGCTGGATGAAAGATAATAAGAATGGTACGTATGAAGTATTTGCCATATGGGAATATGATAGTTATGAACAGTATAATGAAATAGAATCGAAAATTAGAAGTGACGAGAGGCATATTAAAAGAATACATGAATGGTATGAAAACCATGGCGGGAAAGAATATGTTTTACAGGAGTACATAGTAGAGATGAAAAATGAAGAGTTAGTATGTACTGTAAAGTAACAGAGGGGTGAGGGATAATAGAAATTAAAACAAAATTATATTTTAGTTTAGCATCCGCTATTTTATTTGCAATAGCCGTGATTGTTTTCTTTATAAATGGTAATCCACAAAAGTGGTTTTGGTTATGTATTTTCTTTGCGTCCATTATACAAAATATAGTGCTACTAAAAAAGAATAAAGAAGTGCATTAGGATATTCAAATTATTAACATATTTGTGTCGTATTGCTAGTTGTATTGAAAACGCTTTTATTCAGTTTTATAATAAAAGTATGTTTTATAAATCTCCAAAACAATTAAAAGGGAGATGATACAATGTTAGCTTCACCGTTTTACTTACATACATGGAAAAAGTTTGTTAATGAAGGTGTTCTTGATTCAAATCGCATAAATCAAAGAATTTCAGAATCGTGGCATCGATGTAAACAGGCTAATGTTAATCCTCATATGAATAAAGGTCAGAAAGTTTTGTCTTCTCATATTTTTCGAGAACAAAAGAAAAAGAGTGAAATTTTCCTTGATATAGCATTACCCCAAATACAAAATATGAGAAAAACCATTGATGAACTACAAATGATGGCATTATTAATCGATCCAGATGGTTATGTCCTATCCTTAAGTGGAAATAAACAAACGTTAAAGCGAGCGAAACATATTAATTTTATTGAAGGTGTAAAATGGACGGAAGCAGCTGTGGGGACAAACGCAATAGGAACAGCGCTAGAAATTGAAGAAGCTATTATGATAAGTGGTACTGAACATTACTCCGTGGCATCTCATAGCTGGAGTTGTGCGGCTGCTCCCATTCATAACGATGACGGGAAATTAATTGGTATTCTAGATTTCTCCTGTCCAATTGAATTTTCACATCCATATATGCTCGGTATGGTAACTTCAATTGCACATGCGATTGAACGTGAATGTAGCATAAGAGTTCATCAAAATGAATTACACTTAATCCATCGTTTTTTAGATGTCATTGATAGTGATGAACAAGTAGTTATTTGTAATCATCGTGATGTTATCGTTTCTGCGAGTAAGAGCGTTCGGGAACGAGTAACTAATTGGTCAAGAATGAAACTTGAAGATTTAGTGCACCATGGATTGGAAACTAAATTAGAGATACCGGTATATAGTAATGAAAGAATGATCGGGAAATGTATGTATTTAAAGGAAAACAAACAAATGAATACATATTCTGCTTTCACATTTATAAAAGGAATTACTTTTCCAGGAGTTACCGGGACAAGTAAAGCATTTCAACACACACTAGAAGAAATTAAGCTTGTTTCACCGACTGATGCTAGTGTGTATGTATGTGGTGAGACAGGAGTAGGAAAGGAATATGTCGCGAGAGCGATTCATGAAAATAGTCCAAGAAAAGACGGACCCTTTATAGCTGTTAACTGCGGTTCTTTGCCTAAAGAATTAATGGAAAGTGAATTGTTCGGTTATGCTGAAGGTGCGTTTACAGGTGCGCGACGTCAAGGATATAAAGGGAAATTTGAACAAGCGAATGGAGGAACACTGTTTTTAGATGAAATTGGCGAAGTACCACCAGAGATGCAAGTAGCCTTATTGCGTGTTTTACAAGAACGCACAATAACTCCAATAGGAAGTTCAAAAGAGGTACCAGTAAATATTCGTATTATTACTGCCACACATAAAGATTTACTAAGGTTAGTAGAAGAAGGGAAATTCCGTCAAGATTTATATTATCGTTTACATGTTTATCCACTATATGTTCCATCGTTAATAGAAAGAAAAGAGGATATCCCATATTTTATACAACACTTTTGCGAACGGAAGAATTGGAATGTTGTATTTCCTAAAAGTATTTGTAATCAATTTTTACAACATACATGGCCCGGAAATATTCGAGAACTAGTAAATGCATTAGAACGCATTTACATTTTGTCGCAAGGACGGGAAATATGCGAAAAACAAGTCGCTTTTTTGATACAAACAATGATGGGAAATCAACAACAACTTGAGTTACAAGTTGAAAATAAAACCGAACATACATTGAATTTTCGCGAAAAAATACAGCGTGATAGCATGATTGAAGCATTACAAAAGACAAACGGAAATGTTTCATTAGCTGCAAAACTATTAGATGTACCCCGTAGTACATTTTATAAACGAATGCAAAAATATAAGTTATAAAGTAGATTTTTGCAATCTACTTTTTCTTTGTGGGCTCATGTTCTGTCGGAATGTGCGCTTACCGGGGAAATAATAGAATTGTTAGAAGGGAAATTTCCTAATGGGGGTTAGTGTGTGAAGTACATTGAAATTGGAATCGGGAATAGGTGGTTCGTTCGAACGGAAACTGAAAATAAAGATGGAACTGAATTTGAAGAACGAGGAATTATAAAACCTATTTATTTTGAGTCTTTATACATACGTATTTGGTTTCGGAAAACTTGTTTTATTTTTGATACGAAAGAGGGGTTTAAGAAAGATAAGAAGAGGAGGGTTGAATATAAATTTATAGTTGGAATTGTCAGTAGACTGGATAAAGAAGAAGTGGGCTAACATACGTAGTTATATTGGGCAGGAAATTCTTTTGACTTATATCAAATTCATGAAAAGCACATTTACTAAATATAAATTGTTAATAAAACCACTAAAAATTATTATCAAGACCTAAAAGCTAAAAATCCTAAAAAAATAAAGGTGAGCGCATATTATACATGACTAATATGTACTCACCTTTATTTTATTGTTCAATTAAAGGGCCAGGTTGTTGAGGAAACAGGAATAATAAGAATACTCAAAATATTGTTTGTGAAGTGTTACACTTAAACTAACGGGCAGTTTAGCTTAAGTACATTTTTTCACAAATTTAAATGGGGAAATTTCCCCATTTTTTATACCAGCTTAACGTTGATTCGGGAATATTGAACTTCGCTACCTGCTAATTGAATTCTACTTCATCTGGAGACCTTTAAATTAAAATGCTTCCTTTCTTCTGACAGACTTATTAAATTTCGAAAACAATCAATTCAATCATCTTTTCGTATAGAAAAACTTATTAAGAAACATGCACTAGAAAAAATATAAATCATATATAGGAGATATCCCGTTTGAATGCTTGAGGAGGATATTATGAAACCTATGTTACCTAGTGAAAAATATTTCGGTAATTTAGAACTAGTTTATGCATTTTATGGGGCTATGCCTACAGGTGTTACTGTTTCAGAAACCGGTCGTATTTTCATTTGCTTTCCGAAATGGGGAGACGATGTTAAATTTACGGTGGCGGAAATTTTTGAGGATAAATTGCAGCCTTATCCTAATTTACAAACCAATTTGGCTAACCCCGAGAATATCCCAATGACTTTCATCAGTGTCCAAAGTGTAGTTGCTGATGGAAGGGGAACGCTTTGGATATTAGATACAGCGGCACCCAATTTTTCTGAACCTATTAAAGGGGGAGCAAAATTAGTCGCTGTTGATTTAGAAACCAATACAATAAGAAAAGTATATACCTTTACAGAAGATGTTGTCCTGCCTACAACTTATCTGAATGATGTCCGTTTTGATTTTCGTGTTGGAAAAGCAGGTTATGCCTATATAACGGATTCTTCTTCGAGAGGACCAGGAGCTATTATCGTCGTAGATTTATCAAATGGAAACGCGTTTAGACGGTTAAATGGAGCAAATTCAACTTCACCCGATCCCTATTTTTTACCGAAAGTAGAAGGTCAAATTTTAATGAATCGAAACAAAGACGGTTCAACTTCTCCATTTAGGTTGGCGTCTGATAGTCTTGCGATTTCTCCCGATGGAAAGATATTATTTTTTGCTCCACTAACCAGTCGGCATTTGTTCTCGATCTCAACAGAAGCCCTGAGAAACAGAACGATACCGGACATGAATTTACCTTATCATGTGGAGTATTGGGGAGAAAAAGGTGCGTCTGATGGAATGATCACTGATGCAAAGGGAACTGTTTATGCTGGAGATTATGAAAACAACAGTATCCGTAAGATATTGCCAAATGGCATAATGGAAACTATCGCACATGATCCGAGAATTTTGTGGCCGGATACTTTTTCAATTGGTCCGGATCAATATTTGTATGTCATTGTGAACCAATTACATCGACAGCCTAGATTTCATTATGGAAAAGACTTACGACAGAAACCTTATAGTTTACTTCGTATCAAAATTGATGAATTTCCTGCTCCGACCTTTTCATAATAAAAATAGTCAATGAATTGTTTTCATTGATAGAAAATGATCAAACTTTTTTATAAAACCAAAACATAAACCTGCTGGATAAGAATCCATTTTGATCAATCTTTTTCAAAATGGATTCTTTTTATTTACCATAGAATACGGGTTAACACGATATTTTTAATCAAACTTTATTTTAAAATTACGAAGAAACTCATGAATGTTTTAAAAAATATGGTGAAGTAGTAATACCCGAACTTATGAGTGAAATTAATGAAAAGTTAAAATGGGATGTTGTTAGTTATGTAGATCATAAGGAGTATGCTTTATGGCCACTACTAAAATATTTTAAAAAGATAATTAAACAAGATTCACAAGAATGGAAAACGCGAGGTTTAGAATTGTATAAATTATCTAGTGTAGCAGATATAAAGGGGAGTAATTTTCTTATCCTTTCTATATAGAAATTGCTATTGGTATTATTATACAATAGGTGTCAGAAAATACAGTTGTTTATTATTGGAGTGGGAGAGAATTATATGTCGATGTCGCTATTTTATAAAAAAATCCGTGAGCAATTAGGCCATGAACTAATTCTAATACCGAGTGTAGCTGCTGTTATAAAGAATGGGCAGGGAGATATTTTGTTTCAATATCCTGGCGGGGAATACTGGAGTTTGCCAGCTGGAGCAATTGAGCCTGGAGAAACTCCAGAAGAAGCGGTAGTTCGTGAAGTGTGGGAAGAAACGGGTTTGAAAGTGCAAGTAAAAAAACAAAAAGGGGTATTTGGAGGGGAAAGGTTCCGTCATATATATCCGAATGGCGATCAAGTAGAATATATTGTTGTTGTGTTTGAATGTGAAATTACTAGTGGAAAACTGAAATCGATAGATGGTGAATCTTTAAAACTACAATATTTCTCGTTTTCTGAAAAGCCTACTTTAGCGCTACCATACCCAGATAATATATTTTTATAGATGTAAAATAACACACCTTACTTATTGAAGGTGTGTTATTTATATAACCCGGTCGTATACATCTCCGTTAGCGTATACACAATTTCCTCTAAGTTAATCTTTTTATCATTTTGCGTAATAGTCCAAAGAAACGATTCATTCATCGCGAACCAACCGCGTGCTACAATCTCTTTATTTAAATTAGGTTGTGCTAATCCACTTTCTTGAGAGTAAGTAATATCCTGTTTAATACTTGTTATAAAACGTTCCCGAATCTCATCCCATTTTTGCCGTATTTCTCTTGATAATCCTATCGCTTCCTCTACAACTTGCAAAATAGCGCGTTCTGCATCTGCTAATTGCAGGAATGCTCTAACTTGATTTTGGATCATTATACGTGCTTCCTCTTTTGTTTGTGGAGAAAAAGAGCGCTCAGCAATATTATAAAATTGATTCATAACATCTTCCATTAAACTAATTAGGAGATCATCTTTGTTTTTGAAGTATACATATGCTGTTCCATAACCAGTTTCTGCATGTTTAATAATTTGTGTAATTGTCGTTTTTTGAAATCCATTATTTATAAAAATAGTGTAACCAGAGTGTAATAGTTTCTTCTTCGTTTCTAAGGAGCGGTGTTTTCTTGATGAAAGAGTAGAGTTTTTCAAAGAATCACCTCTTTATACTGAAATATCTGAAAATATAACTGTATTGTAAAAGAAGTTCATATATAAAGTCAACTGACATAATATCATTGACGTTGTATCAATTAAGGTGATATATTTCAATTAGTTAGAATAAAAAGAAAATTAAGAGAAGGTGACACCATGTATAAAGAACCATTTCAACCAACTTATGAGTATGCGCTTGAATGTGATAAACATGATGAACTGAAAGATTTTCAAACTGAATTCTATAAAAAAGAAGGTACTATATATTTAGATGGAAACTCATTAGGGCTACTTTCAAAAAGAGCAGAGAAATCATTACTTACGTTGCTAGATTCGTGGAAAGAGTATGGCATTGACGGCTGGACAGAAGGTGAGCACCCGTGGTTTTTCCTTTCAGAGAAATTAGGTAAACTTACAGCCCCTCTTATTGGTGCTTTACCGGAAGAAACTATTGTAACCGGTTCTACAACTACAAATATACACCAAGTTATTGCGACGTTTTACGAACCAAAAGGAATACGTACAAAAATACTTGCGGATGAATTAACTTTCCCATCAGATATTTATGCACTTCAAAGTCAAATTCGTTTAAAAGGATTAGATCCAGAGGAGCATTTAGTAAGAGTGAAAAGCCGAGATGGTAGAACACTTTCTGAAGAAGATATTATCCATACGATGGAAGATGATATCGCTTTAATTTTATTACCTTCTGTTTTATATAGAAGTGGTCAAATTCTTGATATGAAACGTTTAACAACGGAAGCTCATAAACGCGGCATTCACATTGGATTTGATTTATGCCATTCAATAGGATCTATTCCGCATCATTTCAAAGATTGGGATGTCGATTTTGCTGTTTGGTGCAATTATAAATATTTAAATGCAGGACCGGGTGGCGTTGCAGGAATTTATGTGAATAATAAACATTTTAATAGACTACCAGGGTTGTCTGGATGGTTTAGTTCTAGAAAAGATAAGCAGTTTGATATGGAGCATACATTAACAGCTGCTGATCATGCAGGTGCTTATCAAATTGGTACACCGCACGTTTTAAGTACAGCACCATTAATTGGTTCACTTGAAATTTTCAAAGATGCAGGTATTGAGCGTTTACGTGAGAAATCTTTACATATTACGAGATACATGCTGAATTTAATTGGACATGAATTAAAAGATTTCGAATTTACAATTGGAAATCCATTAGAGGATGAAAAACGAGGCGGGCACATTTATTTAGAGCATGCAGAAGCAGCACGTATATGTAAAGCACTAAAAGCAAATGGAGTAATTCCAGATTTTAGAGCGCCAAATGGGGTGAGACTTGCGCCGGTCGCTTTATATAACACATACGAAGAAGTGTGGAAATCTGTACAAATATTAAAGAAAATTATGAAAAATGAAGAGTATAAGCAGTTTGAAAATAAGCGAGAGGTTGTGGCATAAATATGAAAACATCAGAGTGGATTGATATTTCACAACCGCTAAATAATAATATTGCAACGTGGCCAGGAGACACACCGTTCTCGTATGAAGTTTCATGGTCAAAAGAAGAAAGTGGCTCAGTAAATGTCGGAAAGTTAACGATGAGTATTCATACAGGCACTCATATTGATGCACCATTTCATTTTGATAATGATGGAAAGAAAGTATTGGATTTAGATGTTCAAGTTTATGTTGGCCCAGCACAGATTATTGACGTTTCTAATCTTGAAAGCATCGGGAAAAAGGAATTAGAAAGCTTTCATTTAGAAGGTGTAGAACGATTATTATTACGTACATCTTCACATGGAAAAGCTGAAGAATTTCCAGAGGTGATCCCTCATTTACGTGCGGACATAGCGTCGTTTCTTTCAGAGAAAGGTATTCGTTTAATCGGAGTAGATGTACCATCAGTTGATCCGCTAGATGATAAAGAATTAGCAGCGCATCATCAATTATTTAAACATGGAATTCATATTTTAGAAAATGTCGTACTAGATCATGTAGCAGACGGTGATTATGAACTTATTGCATTACCACTTGCATTAACTGATGCAGATGGAAGTCCAGTTCGAGCCGTTATTAGACCAATATAAGTAGAATCATATAAAAGGGGCGTTTGGCTAATATGAAAGAAAATGAAAAAGTAATTATGGAAAAAGGGATTCATACGGATTTTAAAGAGAATATGACGTATGGGGAGTATTTACAATTAGATAGTTTACTATCTTCTCAAAAAAGATTATCGGACCATCATGATGAAATGTTATTTATCGTTATTCACCAAGCGAGTGAGCTTTGGATGAAGCTCATTTTACATGAGCTAAATGCGGCGATTGAATCTATTAAACAAGATAAATTACAACCAGCTTTTAAAATGTTAGCACGTGTATCAAAAGTTCAGTCTCAAATTATTCAATCTTGGGATATTCTTGCGACATTAACACCATCAGAATATATTGAGTTTCGTGATTCACTCGGTCAAGCTTCAGGTTTTCAATCGTATCAATATCGTATGATTGAGTATGCACTTGGCTATAAAACGCCACACGCATTAAAAATTTATGAAAAGGATCCAGAATTACATGCACGACTTCATAAAGCGCTACATGCACCAAGTCTATATGATGTCGCGATTCAAGCATTAGTAAAAGAAGGATTCCCTATTCATAAAGATGTGTTAAACCGTGATATTACGCAGCCTTATGAAGAAGATGCAACAGTAGAAGCAGCATGGTTGGAAGTGTATGCGGATGTGAAAAAATATTGGAATTTATATCAGCTTGCTGAAAAATTGATTGATATTGAAGACTGGCTACAACAATGGCGTTTCCGTCATATGAAAACAGTAGAAAGAATTATTGGACATAAAATGGGTACAGGTGGATCCTCCGGTGTTTCTTATTTAAAGCGAGTACTTGATCAACAATTCTTCCCAGAGCTTTGGAATGTTCGTACCAAATTATAAAAATAAACCTGTCAGTTCATTATGGCTGACAGGTTTATTTTTATTTGAGCACAATTATGTTTAAAATGAAGGAACAAGATATAATAAATGGAGTAACTATTTAAATGGAGGTAAAGTTTTTGGATTTCAAGCAACTAGAAAATAAATTCGAAAAGAAAAAAGTGAATACATTTCTTGTTTATCAAAAAGGGGAATTAACAACTGAGTATTATAAAACACCCGAATGTGCAAATAACTTATATAAAATAAATTCGATTACAAAAAGTATCATATCTTTATTAATTGGTATTGCAATTGATAAGGGCTACATAAATGATATACATACATCAATTACAGAGTGGATTGAAAATGTACCTGGAGAAAAACATGATTTAACGCTATATCACTTATTAACAATGACTACTGGTGAGGACTGGAAAGAGTTTGGGAATGGAGTAGTATTCCCAAATGACTTTGTAGAATCAGAGAACTGGGTACAGTACATATTAGAAAAGCCAATAATTGAAGAACCTGCTACAAAAATGAATTATAATTCAGGTTCTTCTCATTTACTGAGCTATATTATTCAAAAAGCTACTGGAATGTCGACAGAGCGGTTTGCAAAGAAATATTTATTTGACCCATTAAAAATTAACGAATACGAGTGGCAACAAGATCCGCAGGGTATATATGTAGGTGGCTTCGGTATGAAAATGAAATCTACCGATTTATTAAAATTAGGAAAATTATGTTTGCAAAATGGATATTGGAGTGAAAAAGAAATTGTATCAGCGAAATGGTTAGAAGAATCAAGTAGGGCGCAATTTGAAACATATGAACATGTCGGCGCATATGGATATCACTGGTGGGTATTACATAACGAAAGATTTCGCATACCGTATTGTATATATTTCGCTATGGGATACGGCGGACAATACATCGTTATCATTCCTCAATTAGAAGTAGTATCTATTATAAGTAGTCATATGCCAAAACGTGGGCTCGTTCCGTTAAATTTATTTATTGAGCATGTACAGGGAAATTCTAATTATATATAAGAAAAGGAGGGAATGTATGAAAGATGAAAAAATTTTATCTTTATTTAGACTATGTTTAAGTCTTCTAGCATTTAGTGCAATCATTACGCAATTTATAATACGGGCACAAGTGAAACCGTTCAATCCAGTTAACTTTTTTAGTTTCTTTACGATCGAAAGTAACATTTTAGTTGCATGTATTCTCCTTTTAAGTAGTATCGGAACAGCTACATTTGGTCGATCAGAACAGTTTGGTATACTTCGTGGTGCAGCAACGGTATACATACTTACGACTGGACTCATTTATTTTTTATTATTAAGAGGGTTAGAAGAATCACTTCAAACGGCAATACCATGGGTAAATACGGTGTTACATTATATCATGCCAATTGCTATGCTTTTAGATTGGATATTAAATCCACCAAATAAGAAAATCACTTGGAAACAAGCTTCAAGTTGGCTCTTATTCCCGTTTTTTTACGTTGTATATAGCTTAATTCGTGGTCCAATCGTGAATTGGTATCCTTATCCATTTTTAGATCCGAGAATAGGTGGATATGGTAGAGTACTTTTATACAGTATAGGGATAGCAGTTGTAATTGGCACTATTTGTATATTGGTAAGATTTTTAGGGAATCGATATTTTAGAAAAGAATTTTAGAAATGAAAGAAACCCGGCTGTTATGAATCTAAATAGCCGGGTTTCTTTCATTTTATCTACTCGTCTTCTGAAACGACATTTTAATAAATTTCTCCGTCTTCGTTTCAAATTCCACATCAACAAAAACACCATATTCTTTTCCGTCTTCACGTAGCCACAATTTGAATTTTTCAACTGTTATTTGAACGGTTTTTGGTTTTCTACCTATATGAAGGTAATCAATAATCTCTGCTTTTGGGTACTGTTCTTTCGTTTTCTCTACAGCAAGCTTACCCCATTTTGCATACGGCGGCTGCGCATGAACAATTGATGAGCCTGTATATACATTTGAACATGTTGTTAGGAACAGAAGGACGAGTGCGACACGCTTTAACAAATTCTTCATGATGAACTCCTTTTATCCTTTTTTTATATTGTTTACATTTTCTTTCTACGATATTAGTTTGGATTTTTTTGTCTTCTTTACATAAAAGCGAGGCTTTTACAAAACATAACCAAGAAATCATTTACATAATTAAGGAGGGAAAATTATGCGCCAAAAAGCTATGTTTAAAATAGCGGTTTTACTTGCGTTCATAGGACTGTCTTTAATGGTCAGTAGTATACAACTAAAGAATGTAGAAGCATTTTCTAATCAAGTCATTCAAAGAGGAGCGTCGGGCGAAGATGTCATTGAACTGCAATCTCGTTTAAAATATAACGGATTTTATACGGGAAAAGTAGATGGTGTTTTCGGATGGGGTACATATTGGGCACTTCGGAATTTTCAAGAGAAATTTGGATTACCCGTTGATGGTTTAGCTGGAGCTAAAACGAAGCAAATGCTCGTGAAGGCAACGAAGTATGACAAATCAACTGCTAATAAAGGAACGACAACGAATAAAGGAAATAGTGGTGGCACTGCACAAGAGAATAAACCACCTCAAAATAAAGGGACAAATGTTCCGAACGGTTATTCTCAAAATGATATTCAGCTGATGGCAAACGCAGTATACGGAGAATCACGTGGTGAACCGTATTTAGGACAAGTTGCAGTAGCTGCTGTTATTTTGAACCGTGTTACAAGTGCGTCATTCCCAAATACTGTTTCAGGTGTAATCTTTGAACCTAGAGCATTTACAGCGGTAGCCGATGGACAAATATATTTAACACCAAATGAAACAGCAAAAAAAGCAGTTTTAGATGCGATTAACGGATGGGATCCAACAGGAAATGCTTTATATTATTTCAATCCAGATACTGCGACTAGTAAATGGATTTGGACTCGTCCACAAATTAAAAAAATCGGTAAACATATTTTCTGTAAATAGAGCGGAGGTGGGACAATGTTACGAGGTATTATCATTGTATTATTAACAGTCGGTGTAGTAGGAACAGGCTATTGGGGCTATAAAGAGCACCAAGAGAAAAATGCGGTTTTAATTCGAGCGGAAAATAGCTATCAACGTGCATTCCATGATTTAGCATACGAAGTCGATTTATTACACGATAAAATTGGCACAACACTTGCGATGAATTCACGATCATCTTTATCACCTGCATTAGCGGATGTATGGCGTTTAACATCTGAAGCTCGCTCAGATGTAGGACAACTACCTTTAACATTAATGCCATTTAATAAAACGGAAGAATTTTTAGCGAATATCGGTGATTTCAGTTACCGTGCAGCCATTCGTGATTTAGAAAAAGAGCCGTTAAATGAGCAAGAATATAAAACGCTACAAACTTTATATTCAAATGCAGGAAATATACAAGATGAACTAAGAAAAGTACAACATCTTGTTTTGAAAAATAATTTACGCTGGATGGATGTAGAAATGGCACTTGCATCAAATCGCGATCCAGCAGATAACACAATTATTGATGGATTGAAAACTGTAGAGAAAAACGTAACATCATATTCTTCTACAAACTTCGGACCGACCTTTACAAGTGCGCAAAAAAATAAAAAAGGTGGATTTGAAGCGGAAGGAAAGGCAATTTCTAAAGATGAAGCGGCGAAAATTGCCAAATCGTTTTTGAATTTAAAAGAAAATGAAAAAGTAGATGTTGAGAAAAGCGGAAAAGGTGCGAAAGAATCCTTCTATAGTGTGAAAATTAAAGATGAAGCAACGAACAATGAGTTCTATATGGATATTACCGGAAAAGGCGGATATCCAATTTGGGTTATGAATAACCGCGAAATTAAAGAACAGAAAGTTAGTTTAAACGATGCAGGTAGTAAAGGTTTGAAATTTTTAAAGGACCATAAGTTTAATAATATGGAGCTTTATGATAGCTCTCAATATGATAATGTTGGTGTATTTACGTATGTAGTAAATGAAAATGGAGTACGAATTTATCCAGAAGCAATCCAAATGAAAATTGCTTTAGATGATGGTTCTATCGTTGGGTTCTCCGCAAAAGAATACTTAGCGTCACATCAAAAGCGAACAGTTCCATCGGCAAAACTAACTGCAGCAGAAGCAAGAAAGAAAATCAATCCGGATGTAAAAGTCATGGAAGAACGTAAAGCTTTAGTAGTCAATGATTTGCATAATGAAGTGCTTTGCTATGAATTTGTAGGCACTTTAGGAAAAGATACGTACCAAATATTCATTAATGCTAATAGCGGGGCCGAGGAAAAGGTAAAGAAAATGCAAGCTGTTGAAAAAATTTATGATTAAACCTTAATAGTGAAGTGGTGAAAATAATGAAAACTCTAATATATATATTGATGCTTTGCTTCGTTATAACTGGATGCAGTATTGGAAAAAAAGACAATCCAAACGAAAAGCCGGAACAAAAAAATGTTTCAATGAAAAATGTTAATTATACGAATAAATCAAATAAGCCAAATGAAAAAGCAGCAGATCATTTAGCATCTTTAGCAGCAAGTGTGCCAGGTGTGAATGATGCAACAGCGGTCGTTGTTGGAAAATATGCTATTGTAGGTATTGATGTAAAAGCAAAACTTGATCGAACTCGAGTTGAATCAATTAAATACTCTGTTGCAGAAAGTTTAAAAAATGACCCTGACGGTGCTAATGCAGTCGTTGTAGCAGATGTTGATACGTATGAACGCCTCAAACAAATCGGAAAGCAAATTAAAAAAGGAAAAACAGGTGAAGGTATACTAGATGAATTAGCCGCTATTGTGGGCCGAGTAATGCCACAAGTTCCAAATGATATGATAGAAAATAGAGAAACGAATCCAATTAAAGATAATGATAAACAATTACCAAAAGATGAAGAACAAGAGTTAAGAAAAGAACAGGATGATCAATCAAATAATCATTTGAATAAATGAAATTAGCCTCGTACTTAATTGTACGAGGTTTTTAAATATAATATTAAATATTCAGTTTATTTTTAAGGGAATATATGGTTTAATTATCATAGGAGGGACAACTGTTATGATGAAAAAAAGCGCATGTATATTGTTTAGTTTATGCTTAGGTTTCAGTATGACAGCGTGTGAACAGAGAAAAGAAGTGAAAAACCAAACAGCAACTTCTTCTACTGTGATGGAAAGGCAACAGAAAGAGTCTATCAATATAAATCATTTCTCAAGTATAAATGAAGGAATGACTTATACAGAAGTGAAAGATTTAATTGGTTTTGAAGGAGATTTACTTATAGAAGAAGGGGTAGAGCATTCTACACAAATTAAACAAATTTTTGCTTGGAAAGGGAACGATCCAAATTCATTTGTTGAAATTACCTTTTTAGATGGAAGAGTGCATTCAAAAGCACAGCAAGGTATAAGTTAATAAGCTAAAAAATGGGAGAGTTTAGCATGAACATACACACAGGGGAAATTCAATTAGCTCCGTATAAGGAGAAATATAAAGAAGTTATACAAACATTTACTTTACCAAGTGAACAAGTTCAGTTTACATCAGATCCAAGCGCATTACTGGAGAAAGCAAAAAGTGATTATACAAAAAATGTGATTGTTATTTTAGATCACAATGGGGTACCGGTGGGTCTTTTCGCATTGGAAACGGGAGATAGAGTAAAGGAGTTCACAGATAATGAGGATGCTTTACTTTTAACGTCATTTTCTATTAATCACAATAGACAAAGAAAAGGATTCGCTAAAAAGTCATTGTTATTATTAGAAGAGTTTGTAAAACGTTATTTTCCAATAAAAAATGAAGTTGTACTTGCTGTGAATGAAAGAAATATTCCTGCACAAAATTTATATGCAAAAGTTGGTTTCCAAGATAAAGGTTTTAGAAGAATGGGACCAATTGGCCAACAAATAATAATGCATTTACCTATAATGAAATAATGAGATAGAAAACTTACTCTTGAATATTCAAGTAGTAGGTTTTTTTATTTTAACAATATATAATATATGTATATAAAATGAAACAGGAATGAAGGATATAAAAAATGAATCAAGATAGAAAATGGAATATCGTTGGACGAAGAGTGATTAAAACTGGGATTGCAGTTTTTCTTACAGTGTTAGTTTGTGATTTTTTTAACATCCCAACTATTTTTGCTGTAATAACAGCAATTGTTACAATTGAACCAACTGCAACAGACTCAATAAAAAAAGGACTTATTCGCTTTCCGGCCTCAACAATTGGATCGGCATATGCCATGACTTTCACATTTTTCCTAGGCCACCAAGCAATTTCTTATGCATTAGCTGCAATGTTTACGATCGTTACATGTCAAAAACTAAGGTTACATGCGGGAACTTTAGTTGCAACTTTAACTGCCGTAGCAATGATTCCAATTACGGCAAATCATTATTTTACTGCATTTTTAATTCGTTTAGCTACTACATCTACTGGTATTATAGTATCTACTTTAGTGAATTTTTTCATTTTTCCACCCCACTACACGAAAATGATTTTTGGATGTACAGAGGATCTATTTGCTAAAACAGCAAATATTATGGAAGAATGGATTCCTGCATTAGTTGCAGGAAAAGGTGTGAAAAAGGAGACTGCTCAGGATTTATCTAAATTGACTTTATTATTGCATAAGGCGATACAATTTGTTCAATATGAGCAGAAAGATTGGAAATATCATCAACATACAAAGAAGGAAATGAGAAGCTTTTTAACGATGCAGAAGCAACTTCATATATTACAGCAAATCATTTACCATATAGATAATTTAGCTCGGGTATCAATTGAGACTTGTGACTGGTCACAAAGTGAAAGAGAAATATTACAACGAACAATTCATTCTATAATTGCTATATTGAGAAACCGTTGTAATGAAATTGATGAGGAACATTTCAAACTTATTGCTGAATTAGACAAGCAATTTTGGAGTTATAAAAATGATTTAAAAGATTATAAACCAAATCATTATCATCACCATTTTTCAAGTGAATCTATTATTTTATTTGAGGTATTATCTATTCATGATATGTTAGAAGAATTAAAACAAATATCCGAGAAATATGAGTGGGAAAACCGATTCAATTGATAAGTTCATTTTACTGTGGGGGGGATAATATGACACTTTATATTGCATTACTAAGAGGAATCAATGTCGGTGGCCATAAAGTAATCAAAATGGCTGATTTAAAACGAGTGTTTGAATCAATAGGGTTAAAACAAGTGAAAACATATATACAAAGTGGTAATATTGTGTTCGAATCTGAGGAAGGTATAAACTTTCTAAAGGACCAAATACAATCTGAAATAAAAAAAGAATTTGATTTCGATGTTCCAGTCATGCTAAGAACACATGATGAATTTATAAATATTATTAAACAATGTCCATATGAAGTTCATTCATTGTTAGAAGGAGAAAGTGTTCATATTGCTTTTTTAGCTAATGTACTTTCTGAAGAAGAGAGTAGTCAATTGCTTACATTTAAAAGTGAACTTGAAGATTGCTATATAGATGAGAAGGTCGTTTATTTATTTTTCAAAAATAGCATTCGAAATTCTAAATTAATGAACCAGTTTCAGAAGTTACATACACCAGCTACAGTTAGGAATTGGCGGACTGTGAATAAATTAAAAGCAATTGTAGAGAGTATGTAAATATAAAAAGATGAGGTTTTCTACATGTAGAAAACCTCATCTTTTTACTTATATTGTTTTGCAACTATGAGTTCGACAATAGGATAAATAAAGAATGAAGAGCAAATTGCGATGAACAGGGGGAGGTTTTTTACTCCATCTAAATTAGCCCCCATAGAAAATCCTTCGGAGAAGATTAATAAAAGGAACATTACAACTACAAGCACAAAATACGCAATTTTAAAGCTTTTATATGTAATTTGTTGTCCCATCTCATCTTGACTTTCTTCTGACACACCGTGGGGATCTCCCCAAGTAATGTGATTAATTAAATTACTAAGTATTAACGAAATAGCAAAAATCGTACCACCTAAAATAGAACCTTCAGTTATGTATTTATATGTGCCATGTACTAGTATTGCAATTAATGCTAAAACAATGATTATAAAAATAGTTTTTTTAGTATTCAATAAATAATTGCCCCCTCGATTGTAAAAAACTCTTTACAAATATAAGTATAAAATTGGAAAAGTGTCATGTCAAATACTTTTTACACACAATATGTAAGTATGCAATATTTTGTTTTTATGATAAATAAAAAATTACAATACATTTGAATGTAAAAGAATGGGCTCGCATATATTTGGAAGGGATGTCAGATTAATTTAGGGGGTAGTTATGTCTATACTTTTAAAAGCTGGTGCAGATGCAGGAAACAACGGTTTGAAGTTAATGGTGAAAGGGCAAGACCCTATTTTTATTCCGAGTATTTATTCTTTATATATAGGTGAGCCTACAGGACTCTTAGATGAGGTAGATGTTTCATTATCTGAATTAGAAAACCACATTGATGTGACTATAAGTTCGCCATCGTTAATGCTAAATAATGTACGATACATCGTTGGAGAAAAAGTTATTCAAGATCAATTAAAAGGTACTGAGGTAGAGAAGAAATCGAATAAGTCAACGGATGAGTTAATGGTTATTACAATACTATCAGGTTTGGCGGTAAGCGCTATGCGTCAAAGTCCAACTTCTAGCCATATTAATATTCGTTATGATTTATCTGTCGCTCTTCCTATGCAGCTTATTACACAAGAAATAGCTGCTGAAAATGCAAAACGTTATATGGGAAATCATAAGGTTATTTTCCATTATCCGAACGGACGCGATGTGACAATTAATGTTTCAATTGAGTATTGTAAATGCCTGCCTGAGGGCGCTTCTGGTACGTGGGGCATTGTATACGATGAAGAAGGAAATGTTGTGAAACATAAAATAGAATGTGAGCAAAATCAAGTTTCTGAAATTGATTTTGTAGATAAAACTCTACTCTCTTTTGATATTGGTGCAGGGACGACAGAAGAAGTCGTTTCATTAGGGGTGAATTTCCGTCCGCAACTAAGTAAAGGTTTATCTTATGGTGTAAAAGAGACGTTACTACAAATCATTACGAGATGGAACCGGAAGTATCCAACTAAAACGATTGATAGTATTACAGAATTCAATCAAATTTATTTAAATGATAAGCATCCGAGAAATACCTTATTAGTTGAGGAATCACAGCCAGCGCTATTAGGTTTAGCAGCACGTGTTGCAACAGATATTATAAATAAAATTGATGATATGAAAGACGATCCATACGTGTTTATTTATGGCGGGGGTGCAGTAATTATTAAAAACAGTTTAAAAATGATTTTAAAGCAAAAAGGACGACTCAAAAATGTAATCTTTGTAGATAATCCGTTATTTACAAATGCACGAGGATTATTAGTTTATACTTGTTCGCCAAAATATAGAGAGCATAAGCAAAAAGAGTTAGGATTTACAAACTTAACGATAAGTTAGTTGGTGGAAGTATGCGATCTAGGCGATATAAACGTGGTGATCGAGTAAAAATCAATATTCATAAATCGGTATCACCTGAAATGCTTGCGTGGCTGAATAAACAATCAAATCCAACTAATTTCTTCTTTTTTGCTGCGCAGCAACTATTTAAACAAGTTGGAGATATTGACGTTTCAAAAGCTTTACCAAGCAGCCATGTTTTCTCATTATATGTGGAGCCTTCATCCTTATTAAAAGTCGAAGTAAACCCTTTTAAAAACATGACACTAGACACAAATACATCCACCGAAAATGCAAAAAAAAAATTATGGGAATCTGTTGATCAATTAGATTGTCCATTTTTTTAAACATAGAAAAATATAAAAAGTCCCCATCACTATACATACGAATACAGTGATGGGTTTTTGTTTGTAACTAGAAGGGGGCACAATTTGTGCCCCCTTCCATTAGTTATTTATCTAAATTTTAGATGTATGTTTAGAAACAGCGTTAATTATGCTTTCCCAGTCATCTGGATGGTTTTCATGGCCTGCCCCTTTAAGAGTTAATAGTACTGAGTTTGGAATTTCATCAATTAGTGCGAGGCCATGTTCAAATGGGAGTGCTGTATCGTCTGTTCCGTGAATAACCAATGTTGGTGCTTGTATGGAGTGAAGTACACCTTCATATGCATCATCACCTTGAAGTAAAGCGTGATTAAACATACTTAATAAATTGTTTGCGCGTTCTATTTCTTGTTTTACTTGTGTATAAACTCTATTTTCATCAAATATTCGTTCTGATCCACATAATAGACGAGATCCTGAAACTAAATATTCTGCCACATCATTTTTATTTGTCCAATCTATACTTGCGCTCTTTACATGATGTGTTAAAATCCTTTCATCCATTGGGGGTAAATCGCGAGTATTATTATCAGATCCTATTACACTAGTCGCTAGTAAAGTTAGCGTCAAAATTCTTTCGGGATGTTTTACAGCGGCAATTTGAGCAATCATACCACCTAATGACATACCAAAAAGATGGGCTTTATCAATATGATAAGCGTCTAATACTCCGATTGCATCTTCAGCCATATCTGTTACTGAATAATTTGAAGTGCCAGGTTCATATGTAACAGAGCGTCCAACATCGCGATTATCAAAGCGAATAACAAATTTTCCTGTGTTCGCCAACTGTTCACAAAATTCTTCATCCCAATATATCATTGAACAAGTAGCTCCCATAATTAATAAAATAGCGGGATCATTAGAGTTACCGAAGCTTTCTGTACATATATCAATACCGTTTATTTTAAATATCTTTTCACTCATAAAGTTAGCCCCATTTCTTTTGAATTTAATTAATAATACAGTTTTGAATAATTCTAAGATGTGTGTAAGATTCTTTTTGAAATTCATCCCGCTATTTGCCGGGCAGTAAGAGCCCGATTGGTGAGGAATGATTAAAGTTTCACTTTATAATGCTTTTTGCATAATTACCCCCAAAAATAAGTATATGGTAATTCAAGGCAAAAAATTTTGAGAAATAATTGTATGTTATTAAAATAAACAGCAAGGAGGAGAGGAAATGAAAGCAATCGTTATTGATCGATATGGCAGTGTTGAAGAATTGAAAGAAAGACAAGTTTTAAAACCGGTTGTTAAGAATAACGAGGTATTAATACGTATTTATGCAACATCTGTTAATCCAGTTGATTGGAAAATAAGAAAAGGTGACTTACAAGAACAGTTACGCTTTTCATTTCCAATCACTTTAGGATTAGATGTAGCTGGAGTTATTGAAGAAGTTGGAGAAGATGTAGAGTGTTTCAATATAGGAGATAAAGTGTTTACGAAACCTGAAAATATAGGAAGCGGCTCTTATGCTGAATTCATTGCAGTACAATTAGATTTAGTATCACATATGCCTAATAATATTAGTTACGAAGAAGCAGCTTCTATTCCTCTTGCAGGACTTACAGCGTGGCAAAGTCTTGTAGATTACGCAAAAATAAAAGAGAATGACCGTGTATTCATTCATGCTGGAGCTGGTGGCGTTGGAAGTTTGGCAATCCAAATCGCAAAATCATTTGGAGCTTTTGTTGCCACGACTGCTAGTAGTAAAAATAAAGAATTTTTACAGTCTTTAGGAGCGGATCTCGTTATTGATTATAAAAAAGATAAATTTGAAGAACTAGTATCAGATTTTGATATTGTGTTAGATACAATAGGTGGCGAAGTGCAAGAAAAAAGTTTTCGAATTATTAAACCTGGTGGTGTTCTAGTTTCCATTGTTCATGAACCACTACAAAAAGTAGAAGGAATAAAATCAGGATTTTTATGGCTAAAACCAAATGGAAAACAATTAGAAGAATTATCAGCTTTAATTGTAAACGGAAAAATCAAACCAATCATAAGTAAAGTGGTGCCATTTAATGAAGCAGGAGTTCGAGAAGCTCATATTTTGAGTGAAGGACAACATGTTAGAGGAAAGATTGTAGTTAAAGTGGAATGATAATAAAGATTACAGCTTATAGAGTAACTAGATTTGAATAACGAAAAAGCTCAACAATAGATAATATCCCATACTATACATTTTCATTTGCGGGTATTATTTATTGTTGGCTAATGTGATATTGCTTCTAACAAATACTTTTTCGTATTGTATCATGTAATTTCTCTAATCCAATTTCCATATCTTTCTCGTTTAACATTGAATAGCTAATTCTTAATTGGTTATCATTTGTTTCGTAGTTTAATAGACAAGCTGTTCCTGGTAAAAAAGAGACATCTACTTCATTTGCTTTTTGTAATAAGGTAAAGGGATCTATCGAATCAGGCAGTGTCACCCATAAATTAAAACCTCCATTTGGTATTTCAAAGTGTAGTTCTTTTAATGGCGATAATATATCAATTGTTAAATCACGTCTCATTTGTAAAGCTGTACGTAATTTTTCTAAATGGTTTTTCATACGTTCTGCACGTAAAAACGGTAGAAGTGCCTTTTGTGTTAATAAAGGACTACCGATATCCATTGAACCTTTTACTGCATATAGCCATTCAAAAATAGGACCATCGGCAATAAGTGCCGCGATACGCAGTCCTGGTGCTAACGTTTTACTAAATCCTTTTATATATATTACGTGGCCATCCTTATCAAAACTTTTGATTGGGGGCGGGACTATAGCATCCTCAAAATATATTTCTCCGAAAGAATCATCTTCAATAATAAAAAATTGATATAGCTCCGCTAGTTCTATAAGTTCCATTCTTCGTTCTTTACTCATTACTGTACCTGTCGGATTCTGAAAGGTGGGATTCGTATACAATAAAACGGGATTTTTACTTTGACAAATATCATCAATTAAGTCGGAGCGAACTCCATGATTATCAAGAGAAACGGGAATGATTTGAACACCTTTATTGATGAAAACATCAAGCGCGGCACTGTAACATGGACTTTCTACTAATACGATATCTCCAGGTTTTAATAATGTTTGAGCAATTAAATCAATTCCTTGTTGTGCTCCGCTTGTAATTAATAATTGAGATGGGTCTGTCACTAAATTCTGGTGTTCATATAAGTAATTTACTATTTCAACTCGCAATTCATAATCGCCTTGAACTGGCCCATAAGTTGCTAACAACATCGGATTTTTATCCAGCAATTTATGCATTTCGTCTGCCAAAAATGGATTTGGTAACAGACGGGGATACAGAATTGCTTGTGAAAAATCATAATATTTACGGTGTTTATTCATTGCATATTGAGAACGCATAACATTAATAGATCTTGATTGTTGCCATTTATACGGTATCGGTTTGAAATCTTTCTTTACACGTTTATATATGTAAGCACCTTTTCCTTGTTCGATGCGTATATACCCTTTCGTTTCTAACTGTTTATAAGCTTTACGAACAGTTAATACATTGATTTGTAAATCTGTGGCCATACAACGTAAAGAAGGAAGGGATTCACCATGTGAAAGCATACCACTTTGTACTCTTTCAACAATTTGCATATATATTTGCTTGTAATACGGTATGTTTGATTCTTTACGCAATACAATCTTCATAGGTTCACCTATTTTTCTTTTTAATTTAATTAAAGCGAAAAATATATAGGGAATCAACTACAACTTGAAGTAACTGTTATATGTACCGATACACTGTTATACACCATAGCCTCTATACTCATTTTAAGAGTAAAAAGGAGGAAGTAAAATGGTCATTTTTAATTACATTTTAGTATGTATTATTTTCGGGACAACATTTTTAACGATTAAAATTGGAATTGAAGCAGGAGCGCCACCGTTGTTTTCAGCAGGAATTCGTTTCTTTTTAGCGGGTATAATCCTTATGATTATTTTTAAATTAAAGCGAAAAGAAATTATGCCACATATATTTTCAAAACGTATTATGTATGCTGGATTTTGTTTAACATTTATGACATTCGCAAGTTTATATTGGTCAGAACAATATATTTCTTCGGGATTAGCTGCTGTTCTTTCTGCTACGGGACCAATGATGATTTTATTAATACAAGCAAAGAGGAATAGGGAGAAATTACAAAAGGAACAACTCGTTGCTTTAGTTATTGCACTAATAGGTGTTATATTTGTTTCTTTACCAGGAATGCATCAACAAGTAAGTTTCATATGGAGTATTGCTTGTATTGTTTTAGTTATAGGGGAGCTATTTTACGGAATAGGCTCTATTCGTTCAAAAGAAATACTGTCAGATTTATCAAATGTATCACCATTTCTTATTAACGGTATTCAAATGTTTTATGGAGGGATTTTACTACTCATCGCATCTATTATTGTAGAACAACCAAATGTAACCGTATTAACTTCATGGAGTGTGCAATGGCCTATTTTATATCTCATATTTATCGGATCGATTGGTGGACACGGATTATATTACTGGCTCTTATCAAAAACAAATCCAGTATTTCCATCGACGTGGTTATATGTATCACCATTAATTGCAATAATTGTGGGATATATCATTTTAGGAGAGCCTTTAAATCCTACAATGGGAATGGGGGCTTGTCTTATATTGATTGGTGTATTTTTGGCCAATCGTTCAACACTACGGACTTATTTCAAAAAAGGGCGGTTATTAGAGAAGGAGATGTAGTTTAATAAAGCAACAGCCCTGTATATTACAGGACTGATAAAATCAAAAACACAGTTGGAAAAATAACCAACTGTGTTTTTGATAATTAATTCACTTTTTTAATAAAGCCTTTATAATGACGTTTTACAAGCTGGCTTTCTAACGTCTTCATAGTTTCTAGTGCTACACCGACAATGATAAGTAAGCTTGTACCACCAATTTGAGCAGAAGGTGGTAACGTAGCAATTTTCGTGAATACGAGCGGTAATATAGAAATTGCACCTAAGAAAATTGCACCAATAAATGTTAAACGGTATAAAATTTTAGTTACATATTGTTCAGTTGCTTTACCAGGACGAATACCAGGAACATATCCATTTTGCTTTTTCAAATTCTCAGCCATTTGTTCAGGATTTACTTGAATAAATGCGTAGAAGTATGTGAAAGCAACGATAAGACCGACATAAAGTGTCATTCCAATTGGATGTGCGAAATCAAGATTTGCAACTAACCATTTTGATACGCTTGAATCAGGGAAGAGCTGCGCAATTGTACGCGGCGTCATTAAAAATGCAGAAGCAAAGATAACTGGTATAACACCAGCACTATTTACTTTAAGCGGTAAATGAGTGTTTTTTGCTCCTTGATATTGATTGTTTCCTGAAACAGCTTTTGCATATTGGATCGGTATTTTACGTACAGCTTGTTGAATGTAAATAACACCAACAACTATCGCTAAAATTACGAGTCCAATTAAAACAATTTTTATTATGTGCATAAATAGCTGATCGCCAGCATTTTGGAATTGTTGTAAATAAATTTGATTTGCAACATTTGGAATCGCGGCAACGAGACCTGCGAAGATAATCATCGAAATACCATTACCAACTCCGTTAGCGGTAATTTGTTCGCCTAACCAAAGTAAAAATGCAGTACCTGCAGTTAAAACTGTCGCAATAAATAAGTATGTAGTCCAGCTTTGATCTGTTATTAATTGTCCACCTGCTATATTATTAAAGCCATAAGACATTCCGATGGCCTGTATGAATGCGAGAATGATTGTAAAGTATCGAGTGAATTGAGCTGATTTCTTACGGCCCATTTCTCCTTGCTTTGCCCATTCCGAAAACTTAGGTATAACATCCATTTGTAGTAATTGTACTATGATGGAAGCTGTAATATATGGTGTAATACCTACAGCAAAGATTGAGAAATGTTGCAATGCTCCTCCACCAAATACGTTTAACATACCTAGAACGTTAGCTTGATCTTGTACTTTTAATACCTCTGCGTTAGTATGAGGAACTGGAATAAACGTGCCAATTCGAAAAACGATTAACATCGCTAGTGTAAAAAGGATTTTCCTTCTTATCTCAGCTACTCTCATGAAATTTGAAATCGTACGAAACATTATGTCGCCTCCTATATTTTTATCAGTAAAAAACTGATTATTATACCCTATGAAGTAACCACAAACCTCCTTCCGCACTAAATTCATTTGACAAATGGATTTTCATACACTTTGTAGTTTTCACGGATATAAAAATATAAGGTGTTATATAAGCGACCTTTACACTTTACGTAATCATTCAATACCCATAATATATCGAATAAATTAACAAATGTACATACATACGCATTAAAAATGAATAAATAGGGTCATTTTTTACATTTATTTAATGATAAATTGATAGGACATTATTATTCAAGATTGTTATACATGTTATAAAAATAAAAGCGAGCCATTATGATTTATAACTAATATTCATTCAAATGTGTCAGCTAATAGCGTCTCCCAATCTTTAAAGGATAATTTATCAGTTATATGTTTTAGTGCGTTAGGTACAAAAATATGACAAATAAGTTCTAAGCTATTACCATCTGGATCAATAAAATAAACAGATGCATTACCTTGATGTGGACGGACAAATGGTTCAATAGATTCATTACTCCCAAACGGAACAGCTTTAATTTGAAGTGAGTGTAACCAATGTAATGATTCTTTTAAATCCTCATAGGAAACTCTAAATGCAATATGACGTAAAGAAGGATGATATTTTGTTTCGTATTCAGAGCCCGCCCATAATCCCAGCCAACTTTTCCCATCCTCAATCCAAAAGAATGCTGTTGATTCATCGCTCCAGGCTAACTTCAACCCTAGTTTTTCATAAAATTCGATAGATTGTTGTAAATTACTCACTGGTAAATGCGCTTCGTATATTCCTTTAATCAATTAAAATCCTCCACCTTTTTATTTTCTTACAATTAATATATCGATTTAAAAAGAATGTAAAATCAAATAAAAGTATGAAAGTACATACTACTTTAGTAGTAATAGTAATCAATTATATTTCAATTCAAATTCATCGCCCGCTGATTAAAGTTTCACTTTATGTGATTAGAAAATTCTTTTTGTTTAAGAAGGAATAAATATTAAAGAAAGCTAAATAAACAGTGTATATATTTATAGGGGAGAAGATGTAAATGAAAGTTGTTATAAAAAAAATACCACCATTAGAAGTAGCGTATATAAGACGAACTGGTAGCTACTTTGAACCGCAAGATCACTGGGGAAAGTTACTGAACTGGTCAATTGAAAATAAACTGTATCCACCAGAGCAATCATTTATCGGAATATCATTAGATAATCCTGAACTTGTTGCAAGTCATAAGTGCCGGCATGATGCATGTGTTACGATTCCTGAAAACTTCGATAAAGAAAAGTATCATGATGTGCAATTTAAAAGATTAGATGGAGGTACATATGGTCTATACCAGTTCTATGATGAACCTCATAAATTAAGTGAAGTGTATCAATACATGTATGTAGAGTGGCTACCAAATAGTGAGTATGATGCAGATTATGATAGAGATAATTTAGAGTTTTGCTTAAATAATGTTGCTGAAGATCTAGACGGAAAGTTAAAGGTTGATTTATTTGTGCCAATTAAAAAGATATAAAAAAACAAATAAGTTCATTTGTGGCTTTAAAATAAAATTGGAATAGTAGTGAAAGAAAAACTTTTTTTGAAGATAATATCTCTAGCGTAGAAATTTAAGTATGTAGGTTGCAATGAAAGGAGAATCCACATGGATACATTTGTAAATGACAAGTTTTATGAAACGAGAGATCAATTATTTGAGGAAATTACTTTGTTGAGTGATGCTCAATTTAATAGGAAACCAGATAAGGATAAATGGAGTATTGCACAAGTTTGTCATCATTTAGTTTTATTAGATGAGAGAGTGATAACAGTTATTTCCTCAGGGTTAAAAAAGTTAGATAGTACCCAAAATGAGCGTAAAGAAATTCACACTATTTTATTAGATAGAACGAAAAAGTTTATAGCTCCAGAAATGATTGAACCAAGTATAGAACCATTTGAAGTGGAGCAAATGCTCAATATGCTAAACGAATCAAGAAAAGAATTGATGCGTTTCCTGAGTACAATAGAAGATGAGTCTATATTAGCGAAAAAATCAGTGATGCATCCAGCTCTTGGAGAATTATCCCTTGATCAGTGGATAGAATTGATTTATTTACATGAACAGCGTCATATTTCACAAATAAAAGAGATAAAATTGCTTTGTGAAATTGAAAAGTAAAAATTATTCCCTATTTATTGATACGTATTATAAACAGGGGAAACGGTTGATTCATATTGATTCAGAAGAAAACAAAAATAGAATGAAATTAGTTGAAAGTGACCAATAAGCTTAAGAAAATATGAAACTATCCGATTTTCTGTATAAGTGTAACCCCGTCTTAAATGAAGAGCGGGGTTATTTTTTTTTGAAAGTGTTTTTATTTAGAAGGAAATAAATCAGCAACAAAATTCAAAAAATAATCATCATAACATATTGTATATGCCCGTTTTAATAAATTGAAATGGTGATGAATGATATGTCCTTATTTTGAAAGTACACTTCACATCCTTAAGGAAGGTGTATTCTGTCAGGAAATGATAAAATACCATTCTGTTAGGGGATGTATGCAATTTATTCTCTTTATTTTTGCAACAGAACCACCTTCAAAATTATCTTTTGTAGTTGAAGTTTCCTGAATAATAAGTTACATTTTTAAAGTTCAAGCAACTTTATGAAAGTACAAAAAGGGGAGAAATATTATTATTATGCAAAAAATGAAATGGAAGAACTATGTATGTTACTTTGTAATTTTATTACTGCTTGGAACGGCAGTAATAGTCAAACCATCTATCTCTAAGGCTGAGGAATCTGAAGTTAATATTACATTGTTAGGTACTGCAGATATTCATGGTAGATTTATGCCTTGGGATTATGCGCTTGATGGAGCAAATATGAGTGGAAGTTTGACGCAGCTTTATACGGTTATAAAGAAGGTCCGTCAAGAAAATCCAAATACCATATTAGTAGATGCCGGGGATACAATTCAAGGAAACTCAGTAGAATTATTCAACGATAAGCCACAATCGCCAATGATGGTAGCGATGAATACAATGGGATATGATGCCTGGGCATTTGGAAATCATGAATTCAACTTTGGATTAGATACATTGAAAAAAGTTAGTGAGCAATATAAGGGAAAAACGTTAGCAGGAAATATTTATAAGGAAAATGGAGAGCGCTTTCTTCCTGCATATACAATTGTAGAAAAAGGTGGAATTAAAGTTGGGATTATTGGTATGAATACACCAATGATTAGTGATTTTGAAAAAGGGACAGATCACTTAAATGGTTTAGTGGTGAAAAATCCGGTAGAAGAGACGAAAAAGGCAATTAAGGAATTAGAAGGTAAAGTAGATGTAATGGTAGGAGTTATGCATATGGGACTAGAAAATGAGAATGGTATCCCTGGTACTGGTGTTCAAGATATTGCAAATGCTTGTCCGGAACTAAGTGCTATTTTTGCGGCTCATATGCATAAACTTGTAAAAAAAGAAGTTGTAAATGGCGTAATTATTACAGAACCAGATAAATATGGAACACATATTTCACGTATTGACCTTACTTTTACAAAGCAAGATGGGAAGTTGGCTTTAAAAAATAAAACTGCTACCGCTATACCTGTAAAAAATGCTGATGGGACAACGATATTATCCGATCCTACACTTGAAGAAACATTAACACCTTTTCACGAATATGCGAGAGGAGATGCAAATGTTGTAGTCGCTCAATTAAAGGGTAGAAATCTTGTTCCTGAAAATGAAATAAAGGGTATTCCAAGTGTTCAGATTCAAGAAACACCTTTATCAGATTTCTTTCATGAAGTTATGCTCTACTACAGTAAAGCAGATGTAGTAGCCCATCAAATTGATAATGATTATGCCCGTTTAGATACAGGCCCTATTAAGAAAAAAGATATTGCGTACAATTACCAATATGCCTTGGGAGAAATTACAGTATATAAGATTTCTGGAAAAGATTTAAAAGACTATATGGAATGGGCAGCAGGATATTTTAACTCATCTCGTGCCGGAGATGTAACCGTTAGCTTTGATAAAACCCGCCGTGCATCTAAATACAGTACGAACGATTTCTTTGGAGGCGTAAAATACGAAATTGACTTAACAAAACCATATGGAAGCAGAATTACAAATTTACGCTCTATTCGTACAAACAAACCAATCAAAATGAGCGATGTTATGACGTTGGGAATGAATGCATATAGAATGGAGGCTCTTCAGGCAAAAGGTGGAGCTTTAGAGGGGCGTAAGTTTGAACAAATTTGGTCATCTAAACAAGAGAATGCATTTGGAGAAACAGGCGGAACCATTCGTAACCTTGCTATTACATATTTAAAAGAGGTAAAGAACGGTGTATACACACCAAAAGTTATGCATAATTGGAAAATTACTGGTGTAGATTTACATTCTTCAGTGCATAAGGCGGTAGTTGATCTTGTGAATAAAGGGATTTTAGAAATTCCAAAAACAGAAGACGGAAAATACACAAATATAGCATCTATAAATACGAAAGACTCAATTTCAAAAGAAGAGATTATATTACTCTCACAAAAAGCAAATATTAATCCAAATCAGTTTAATCATGTAAAGACAAAAGGTGAATTTTACAAAAAACTTAGTAGGATTACTAAAAAAATATAAATTATAAAATTTCTTATAGTAATTGTTATTTTAATAACATTAAACCCACTCTTACAATAGTAAAGAGTGGGTTTTTATGTTGTTATTTAGAGGTAAGTATACTTTTATTACAATGAATATAGATAATTAATAACTAACCAATTGGGTGAGCGTCTTAGGGAGCTCTTTTTTATTGAAATTAATGCATTTATATGAGTTGTTCTTTAATTGTAGCATCATCCTTAATTTATGTAATTTTGCATAATGTTACATAAATTGTGTATTTTCTCTTTTTTTAGACATTAATAGACAGTATACTTTGTACAAGCTTTCTATTTCAAAAATTATACGAGGTGAAATAATGAAAAACAAAAAGACATTAACTAAGGTAGCATTAACAACAGGATTAGCTTTAACAGCTGTGGCACCATATGGGGTAGGTCATGCAGAGGAAACAGATCAACTACAAGTTCAAATTCAGGAGGAATCGTTCCGTTCGGGTGAACTTACACAGCCGTCACAAAAGGCACCAGAAAATGTAGTAAAGGATGCACTTAAGGAGAAAACAGAACAAGCTCTGTCCCAAAAACAAGTCAATGGAGAAGCAGGAGTAGATTATAAAGTCCTTCAAAAACGTGGTTCGTATGATGGAACTACACTTGTGCGTATGCAGCAAACATACGAAGGAAAAGAAGTATATGGACATCAATTAACTGCACACGTAGATAATAAGGGTGTTATTAAAAGTGTTTCAGGCGATAGCGCGCAAAATTTAAAACAAGAAGAATTGAAAAAACCTATTAATCTATCAAAAGATGAAGCAAAACAATATATTTATACGAAATACGGGAACGATATCAAGTTTATTTCTGAGCCAGAAGTTAAAGAGGTTATTTTTGTTGATGAAAATAATGGACAAGCTAGCAATGCATACCAAGTTACCTTCGAAGCTGCAACACCAAACTATGTTTCTGGTACTTATTTAGTAAATGCACAAAATGGTGATATGTTAAAAAATATGGTAAAAGAATCTAACTTAAAAGCAAGTGAAAAACTAGTTGGAGCCTTAAAGAAAAGTAAACAAAGCAGCCTTACATCATTAACAGGAACAGGAAAAGATGATTTAGGTATTAATCGTTCATTTGGTATCTCTAAACAAAGTAATGGCAAATATGCTCTTGCTGATTATACAAGAGGGCAAGGCATTGAAACATATGATGTGAATTACAGAGATATTACTAAAGAAGAAAGCTATTATCCTGGTACATTAGCGACAAGTACTTCGGCAACATTTAACGATCCAAAAGCAGTAAGTGCTCATTACTTAGCAACAAAAGTATTTGATTTTTATAAAGATAAATACAAGCGTAATAGCTTTGATAATAAGGGACAAAAGGTAGTTTCAGTTGTACACGCTTGGGATTCTGAAGAGACGAATGATCCGAAAAATTGGCAGAATGCATTAAGTGCTAATAATGGAAGTATGCTTGTATATGGCGATCCTATTGTTAAAGCATATGACGTAGCTGGACATGAATTTACACATGCTGTTACTTCTAGCGAATCTAATCTTGAATATTACGGGGAATCCGGTGCGATTAATGAGGCGCTATCTGATATTATGGGAACATCTATTGAGAAATACGTAAATAATGGAAACTTTAACTGGACAATGGGAGAACAAACGGGATCTGTTTTCCGTGATATGGAAAACCCAGCTTCTGTGCCATCTTCACTTGGAGTGCCTTATCCAGATGATTACAGTGAATTTAACGATTTTAATGGATGGGATCAAGGCGGTGTTCATTTTAATTCAAGTATTATTAATAAAGTTGCGTATCTGATTGCAAAAGGCGGAACTCATAACGGAGTAACAGTTAAAGGAATTGGTGAAGATAAAATGTTTGATATTTTCTATTATGCAAATACAGATGAGTTAAACATGACTTCTAATTTCAAAGAATTGAGATCAGCATGTATTCGAGTGGCAACTAATAAATATGGTGCGAATACAGCTGAAGTTCAAGCAGTTCAAAAAGCATTTGATGCAGCAAAAATTAAGTAATTTAGAAATATAGTTATCATTCATATATTAATACATTATGAAAAACAGCTAATGTCATTTTAAGGATATTAGCTGTTTTTTACGTAGCAATGTATTATTGAAAATAAACTGACTAAGCAATAATGAGGCACTTTACCTGTAAGAAGTTGTGACAAATAAATAAGGTTTAAAATATATAAAAACAGAAAATTAATAATATATTGACCTCTTGATAGAAAGTCTATAAAATGAAAGCGATAACAAACGATTGCTTTAAAATGTTTTCCCTGATCTTTTAGTATTTACAAATATATGAAGGCATAAACAAATCTATTTTTTTAAGTACTAATGCAAACGTTTTCGTATTAAAAGGTCATTGAAATACATACGTGAAAATAGCCGATATGGAGGTGAAGTAAAAGAGATTTCTAGATTAATTTAAGCAGTGTTATTCAGTGTAAGCATAATAAATCGTTAGTAATATTTGAAGAAAGGGTGTATGTGATGCAAATTATAAAAAGATTAATTAACAAAACAGTTTTATTACTTACTTTAATCGTTATGTTATCATCTGTTTTCTCCTTTCAGAGTGTGAAGGCAGTTTCAAATTCGAAAACAACTGAAATTATCATTCATTACAAAGAAAAGCTTGGAAATACAAAAGACTGGAATCTTTGGTTATGGGGAGAAAATGCAAATGGTACATCTTATGAATTTACTGGTGAAGATGAATTTGGAAAATACGCTAAGATAAAAATAGACGGTGACTATAATCGTGTAGGATTTATAGTTCGAACAAATGAATGGGAAAAAGATGGTGGGGATCGTTGGATTGAAAATATAAAGGACGGTCGTGCTGAAGTATGGATCCTTTCGGGTGATGAAAAAGTATATAACTCTAAGCCTTCATCGGATCTCTCAATTCAAAAAGCAACTATTGATAGTTTCCATGAAATTACTGTAACGACTAATGTCCCGTTTAATATTAAGGAAAAGAAAATTGAAATTGAAGGCATTAAAATTAAGAATATTACTCCTTATGATATAAACAGTGGCGATATTACTAATAAGGTCAAAATAATTACGGAACAGAAAATTGATTTAAAACAAACATACAAAGTTAAAATAGAAAACTTAGCTGATACGAATACTGAAATTGGTCAAGTCATTCGTAGCGAAGAATTTGATAATTTATTTTATTATGGTGGTAACGATTTAGGAAATACATATACTCCGCAACATACAAAGTTCCGTTTATGGGCTCCTACTGCAAGCGAAGCGAAGTTAGTTACATATAAAAAATGGAGCGATAAAATAGGTGCTGAAATAAACATGCAACAAGGTGAAAAGGGAACTTGGACATCAGAACTAAAGGGGAACCAAAAAGGGCTCTTTTATACGTATAAGGTCAAAATTGGTGATAAGTGGACTGAAGCAGTTGATCCATATGTGCGTGCTGCTTCTGTAAATGGGGATAAAGGTGCAGTCGTTAATTTAGAAGAAACAAATCCGAAAAAATGGAAAGCAAACAAAAAGCCAAAATTTAAAAATCCGGAAGATGCTATTATTTATGAGTTACATGTACGCGATCTTTCCATCCAATCTGAAAGTGGTATTAAACAGAAAGGGAAGTATTTAGGTGTAACAGAAAAAGGAACAAAAGGGCCAGAAGGTGTAAAAACAGGACTTGATCATATAAAGGATCTTGGTGTTACTCACGTTCAGTTTTTACCAATATTTGATTATGCTTCTGTAAATGAAGAGACTTTAAATGAACCGCAATATAACTGGGGATATGATCCTAAAAATTTCAACGTTCCAGAAGGCTCCTATTCTACAAATCCTTATGAGCCGACTGTTCGAATAACTGAATTAAAGCAAATGGTTCAAACACTGCATGATAATAATCTTCGTGTGGTGATGGATGTAGTATATAACCATATGTATAACGCTGCTGAGTCTAATTTTCATAAGTTAGTTCCAGGTTATTATTATCGTTACAATGAAGATGGAACATTTGCAAATGGAACTGGAGTAGGAAACGATACTGCTTCAGAAAGAAAAATGATGAGGAAATTTATGATAGATTCCGTCACATATTGGGCAAAAGAATACAATTTAGATGGATTCCGTTTTGATTTAATGGGTATTCATGATTATGAAACGATGAATGAAATACGTAAAGCTGTTAATCAAATTGACCCTTCTATTATACTACACGGAGAAGGATGGGATTTAAATACACCTCTTGCAGCTGAGCTAAAAGCAAATCAAAAAAACGCAGAGAAAATGAAAGGGATTGCTCATTTTAACGATAATATACGTGATGGGTTAAAAGGTAGTGTATTTGAGGAGAAGGAAAATGGTTTTATAAATGGAAAGGAAAACATGGAAGATCGTATTAAAAAAGGTATTACGGCAGGTATTGACTACGATACAAATTCGTCTACCTATCAAGATCCGGAACAGGTATTAACTTATGTGGAAGCACATGACAATCATACATTATGGGATAAACTTGAGTTAACTAATCCAGGTGACAATGATGAAGTGCGAAAACAAATGCACAAATTGTCTTCTTCAATTTTATTAACATCACAAGGAATTCCATTTTTACATGCAGGGCAAGAGTTTATGCGGACGAAATACGGTGATCATAATAGTTACAAATCTCCAGATTCAATTAACCAGATGGATTGGTTGCGCCGTGCAACGTTTAATAATGAAGTAGATTATATGAAGGGTTTAATAGAATTACGCAAAAAGTACTCAGCTTTTCGAATGACATCTGCAGCGCAAATAAAAACACAAGTTTCATTTATAGGTGCCCCGAAAAATACGGTAGCTTATACAATAGAGGGGAATAAAAATGAATACTTTACAGTGGCTCACAATGCAAATAGAGAAGCGGTTGAAATAACACTTCCATCGAAAGGGCCTTGGAAAGTACTAGTAGACGGGAAGCAGGCGGGAAGTAAACCACTTTATGTTGTCCATGACAATAAAATTAAAGTTCCTGCATTAAGTTCCATTGTTTTAAAATCAGAAAAACCGATTAAATAAAAGCGAAGAGTGTAGAAATAAATACTGAATTGAGCAAAGTTAATAAGGATTGCAAATTTTAAAAGCGAAGTAAAAACAACCTTTACTTTGCTTTTAAAATTAATATAGCATAATTTCACATACTGTAATTAAATTACAATTCAATAAAGAACAAACAAAAAGAGAAGAACTCATCAAGGTTCTTCCCTTTTTAATGTTTCATTAGGGGATCTTTCATTTTTTTATTGTGTATGGATTAGCATGACAATGATTTATATATGTAATTGGTTAAAATGAAACATTACAAGTATAAGATTATGTGCTTAGTAATCTCGCGATTTAAGGCACGACATTAGATAAGTGCGGGGAGTTCAATCGATTTTGAATAAAATTAATAGTATCAGCTGCAATTTTTTTACGTTTAAGAACTATCCCGGCATGCCCACATGTATAAATATATCGTGTAGGTCTTTCCCAAGATTCCCACAAGTAGTCTGTATCCTCAGAATGCACATATAGATCATGCTTACCTGAAATTAATAAAATATTTTCTTTTTTTACTTTTGGTAATGCTTGACTCGGTTCAGTGATTTTCCAATAATCTATTAAATCATCATACGTTACACCATGATGTTCCAAGTCTTCTCTAATAAATTTACCTGGAGTTGTATTCCAAATTGAATAAGAGAGTCGATTTGCATAGAAAATGGATGCTAACACATCAATTTCTTCTTCAACAAGAGAGGTTAAGTTAGTAATAAATCCACCTAAACTAATTCCTATTAGAATCAGGGGACCATTTTTATTTGCTTTAATCCATTTAATCAAAGCTCGTAAATCAGCTACCGCTTGTCTAGTTGCTTGTACTGTTCGTTCAATATTTGCACTTACCATATACTCTCCACTGAAAAAGGATTGATCGGGTTTTCTTTCAAAATGATAGGGTAGAGTGAAATAATACATATTCCACTTCAGGCTGGTCATATGATCGTGGAATATTCTTTTCACACGTTCGTTAGAATCCATTCTCCAACCGTGAACAAAGATAACATGAGGTGCATTTTCATTTTTATGTAAGAATAATTCCCCAGTTACAGAGTCGTTGCGTGAATCACCGGATTGAACTGAGCTTTTATATTTGAATTGCCCAGCCATGTATTCCTTTTCCTGTTTTGAATGCTTAATGTCAAAATGAATATGTGATGGTTTTACTTTATAAAAAGATTCTATGTCCTTTATATTTAATGAAGTGTTAGAAAGGGAAGTATACTGAAACGCTACACTTCTTTTTTTGTGTAAATCATATAAGGCGTACCGATCAATGAGTTTTGAAAAAATCAAATTAACCTCCTCCAAAATACATATTGTTTAAAACATGGACAAAATTTATGTTTTAAATTAATTAGGAAATATTCTCTTTTCCTAATAGTAGGTGCTTGAATTATAAAAACAGGTGATAAATTTGTATATTATATTATAAAGCTTACAATAAATAATTTATACTAAAATTTAAGAAGCAGGTTAATATTCTTATCCATATAAAAGAATATTAACTTGCTTCTTTTCTTATTAAAAGCTGTAATTTCTATGAAGAACAACTTACAATTCCCATATAGATATTCACAAATATTAAATCAAGCTTAACCTCTCTTTTCTATAAGTCTCTTAGATTGACTAACTCCTTACCGAAATTTAAAAACGACTGTGTTTTTGAATTTGTGTTCTAGCTTTTCTGGAACAGGTAAATAACTACACATAAACTCCTTATATCTCTAGTTAAACTACCGATTAGCTCCATATAAACTCTAGATAACCTATATAGAATACAAGTTATCAAGGAGGTAAGAAAAATGAATTTTATGAAACGAGCAATTCTCAGTATGAAAAAAAGGATAGGAACATCATTAATTTTGATGGCAGTTTTTCTGATTGTTACAAATTTGGTTCTTTCAGGTTTTACAATCCAAAATGCGTCAAAAAAAGCAGCGGATGCTGCGAGAAAAAAACTTGGTGCAGATGTTACTTTAGGTCTTGATTTCGACAAATTAGGTCAAAAAGCTAAGGAAACTGGAGAAATGCCAAGTCCGCCGCAGCTCGATACAAAAGAAACAGAACAATTAGCGAAGTCCAAGTATGTAAAAGACTATAATTACATAGCTAACACTTTCGGTATTTCTGATGGACTTAAACTAGTAGGAGCTTCAGAAGGAGAAGAAGGTAAAGGTAAAGCGGGAATAGCGGCTGTGCGAGGCGGTTCAAGCTCTGGTACAGAAATAGATATGAATGCTTCTTTTATGATTGAGGGAGTCCGCAAGACTGCATTACAAGAAAGCTTTAAAAACGGAAAAAGTAAAATCATTGATGGAAAACCAATTACAGAGCAAATGAAGAATCAGAATGTAGCTTTAATGGAAAAACGATTAGCGGAATTAAACAATTTGAAAGTAGGAGACAAAGTTAAAGTGCAATCAGGGGATAAGAAGGAAACTCTTGAGGTTGAAATTATTGGTATTTACGAAACAAATGAGCAAGCAATGAGTCAACAGGCTCCTCCTATAATGGATCCGGCTAATAAACTATATATGCCACATTCAACTATGAAAAAATTAGAAGTGGATCAAGGTATAAGTAGTGTTCAAGTCGTGTATTTCTTGAATGACCCACAATATATTGATGCATTTAAAAAAGAAGCAAAAAAATCTAATATTGATTTTAATTATTATAAATTAGATGCGCATGATTCATTGTACAAGCAAATGATTGGTCCTATCGAAAATATCTCTTCGACTTCTCAAATGATTATTTATATTGTATCGATTGCAGGTGCGATTATTTTAGGATTAATCATTATGCTATCAATTAAAGGACGTCGTAAAGAAATGGGAATTCTATTGTCCATTGGAGAGAAAAAGTGGAAACTGATGGCACAGTTCGTAGTAGAAGTAGTATGTGTCGCTATTTTAGCATTTGGATTATCCATAACAACAGGAGCTAAAGTTTCTCAATATATCGGGGATAATTTACTTTCGAATGAAATAGCTACTGCAAGCGAAGAAACAGATACCTCGCAACATGGTACTGTAATGATGGCTGGATCTGGTGGTACTCTACAAAATCAAAAAGAAGATCCGATTGATAAAATTGATGTAAGTGTAACAGGAGAAGATGTAGGGAAAATGGGTGGAATTGGACTAGCTATTGCTATAATAGCAACGCTTCTTCCAGCATTATCTATTCTTCGTTTAAACCCAAAACAAATTCTTTTAAAAGATGAATGAGGAGGATCGATATGGAGACGATTTTACAGTTTAAAAATTTGGATTATTATTATGAAAGTAATGGAAAAAATGTAGCGATACTAGATAATGTTAACTTTTCTTTTCAAAAAGGACATTTCTACACGATTTTAGGACCATCTGGATCTGGTAAAACCACAACTCTAAGTTTAGGTTGTGGACTGGATGTCCCTAAAAATGGTTATGTACTGTATAATGGCAAAGATATTAGAAAAATTGGTTTGGATCGATACCGTAATCAAAATGTATCTGTAATTTTCCAATCTTATAACTTAATTACCTATATGACCGCTCTTCAAAACGTCTTAACAGCAATGGAAATTACAGGTGTTAAAGTGCAAAATAAAACAGCAAGAGCATTAGAATTATTAGAGAGGGTAGGACTCACAGAACTTGAAGCGAAACGAAACGTCCTGCAACTAAGCGGTGGACAACAACAGCGTGTAGCAATTGCTCGAGCACTATCGTGTAATGTTGATTTACTAATTGCAGATGAGCCGACAGGAAACCTCGACGAAGAAACCGCAATGGATATAATAGAACTGTTTCAAGAACTTGCACATAAAGAGAATAAATGCATTATTGTTGTGACTCACTCACAGGAGGTTGCTAAAAAATCAGATCGTGCAGTGTATTTAAGTAAGAAGAAGTTAGTCATAAATGAAATCTAATATAAACATCGTAGCTGTTTAATTCACATATTTTTCAAAAACTAGACCTTTCAAAAGCTTATATTTGATTTATAATAAAATCAAGCCATAATCAAAATGGTCTCCCTGTACTGAATGTTAAAATAGTTTGTCGTTCCCGTTTTAATAATATTTTTAAAAGAACTTGTAGGATATTCTACAAGTTCTTTTTATTATAATTGGTTACCTATATCATGGGATAATCACACATAGTTATTGCAGAATTAAACCTACAATCATAATTAAACTAAATACTATTATCCAACCAAACACACAATAGCCAAAAATTCTAATCCATTTAGGTAATTGATTCATGTTAATTTTATTTGAGGGAACTCCCTGCATAGAAAACATCATTTTTTGATCTCTATCTCTATTATTTTGCTGTTCATACATAATATCATCACCTTTCCAGATATATTGAGTTTGTAGTATATCAACCTAAAGAAATTCATGTACAGAATAAAAGGGGATAGCATATATATTATGTGGTGGACTTTATAAATAAATGCATTTAATCACCATGGTTCTAAGCACTAATCCGTTATAAATACTGAAAAAGAGCCCTACATAAATAGGACTCATTTTCTTCAAATGTTAAGTTGCTGGATATAAATCAGAACCAAGGTAACGTTCTTTTATAATTTGAAGATGATGAAGCTCATGACCAGCAATGATGTATGCTAATGCACGAACTGTAACTTCAGAATTATTCGCATTTCCTCTTTGTGACCAAGCTTCTTTATCTAAGCTTCTAAGTAAATACAGGGTAGATTGGCGAACAACTATTAAATTCTCAAGAAGATCTTGCATAGATTGCTTATCAAAAGCAGCTCTAAGAACATACATATCATCATTATAGCCTGGAAGTTCTGCTGTCTCGCCTCGAGCGATTGATAGCAATCGATACGCCATAATCCGTTCTGTATCTGCTATATGACCGATTACTTCTTTTATACTCCATTTAGTAGGAGCATACCGGAAAAGTCCCTCACTATCAGAAATTTCCTTTAATAAGAGATTCGTTTCCTTCATTTGTTGTTCTAGAATATGTATGATATTTCCGTCTGATACTAAGTTGGTATACGTTGCATAATAGGAGTTATATTCACTTACTTGTGGCCTTATTTGCATACGAATCATCCTTTATGTTTTATGTTTAATCTTTACATATAGCTTACCATAAAAGAATTTTAAATTAATCTGAAAAATGGAGGGAAATATGCATTTTTCATCTTCCTTTTCAGTTTCATAGATGAAATGCATCTCAAATAAGAGAATCTAATTTGCTGCTAAGCGGAATTTCGTTTTTGCTGTTATAGTAAAAGATAAATATGTAAATTGAATACAGTTTGTCACCACTTATGATAATTACCATTTAAGAAGCAATATATATCATTAAACGAAAAACCTGTTAATAAGTTTATACTTACCACAAAAACAAACAAACTCGTCCTATTTAAAGGAGAGTTTGTTTGTTTTTGTGTTTAGATAATGGAATACTCATGCAAAATTGTACACTATGTTCCATATTTTTTATTGAATACTTTATATCTAGCGTTTCAAGAATTTGTTTAACAATATATAACCCCAAACCACTTCCTCCAGTATTTCGATTTCTTGATTTTTCAATTCGATAAAATGGTTTGAAAATTTGTTGTAAATCTTCATCTTTAATATTGACACCTGTATTTATAATTTGCATTTCGATTTGACCTTGTTTCGAATCCTCACTTAACTTTATATAGACTTTTTCATTATGTGGTGAATACATAACCGCATTGTGAATAATATTTTTACATGCTTTTTCTAAAAGAGCACAATCTGTATAAATAGAAAGATCAGAATCAATTTCTTTTATTATTTCGATGCTCTTTTGAGAAGCAAAAAATTCGAGATCTTTTGTGATTGTACCTATTAACTTTGAAGGATTAACTTTCTCTACTTTTAGTTTGAAGGTGTGTTGTTCTAATTTCGATACGCTTAAAATTTCACGAACTAATTGTTCCATACTTTCAATAATTTGATGATTTTTCTTTAAATATTGATCGCGATTTTGATAAGGGCCAATATTATAAATCATCCCTTCTAAGTAGCCTTTCATTACAGTAAGAGGGGACTTTAATTCATGTGCTACAATCGCAAAAAACTCTCTGCGTTTTGTTTCTATTTCTCTTTCTTTTTCAATATCATTTTTTAATTGTTCATTTGCTTTTTTTAAATCAAACATAGCTTGTTGCAAGTTAATAGACATGTCATTCAAACTATTAGATAATTCTCCTAACTCATCTGTAGAGCGAACCTCAATTTTTTCGGAGAAATCTAAATTTGCCATCTTTTGTGCACCTTCATTAATATAAATAAGTGGCTTTGTAATAAACCTGGAATAAAAATAAGCACTCCCTATACCAATAACGAGCACAATGATACTAATATAGGGGAGAAAGCGTACTAAAACCTGTGAAGCTTCATCAATCGGTTGAAATGTAGCAAACACTACAAGCGTTAAACTACCATCTTGAAATTGAATTGGTTTCGTAGCGTTATATGAATTGCTAAGGGTACTTGCATTCTCGAATCGTGTTGCTTTAGTAACTACTGTTTTTTGCGTACCACTTTGAATAAAAGAAAATGAAGGAGAGTAAATAATTACTCCTTCTTTATTTTGAAGATAAAGCATCGCATTATTTTTTTTTGCGTATTCATCAAAAAGTGGTATCGCATCTTGAAACGTAAGATTTTTAGATTTATCAATGATTTCGTTTATCCCTGTTTGAAGTTGATCTGTTTTATATTGCTCATAAAACGTAGGGAGAAAGAAGTATAAAGTTAAATAAATCAATACTGCAAAGGATAACAAAATGAGAGATGTAGTCATAAAGAGTTTGTAAGTAATTTGCTTCATCTTCATGAGTTTCACAATACTATTCATCAATTTTATAACCAATACCCTTTATTGTTTTAATATAAGGGATAGCTAATTTTTTACGTAGATTTTTAATATGTGTATCAATTATTCGTGTTTCTCCAAAATAATCGTACCCCCAAACCTTCTCTACGATATTTTCTCTTGTAAGTACTTTTCTCTCATTTTGAAATAGTAGTTGTAGAATTTCAAACTCTTTTGTCGTTAATATAATCTCAACGTCATTTACATATACTCTATATGCATCCACATCGATACGCACTTCTTTAAATATCAAATGATTATTTACATTTTTATCATAACTTCTTCTAAGTACAGCTTCGACTCGTCTAATCAAAACATGAAATGAAAAGGGCTTTGTTATATAATCATCGATCCCAAGGTCGAATCCTTTCATTTGATCTTCCTCTTCTTCCAACGCAGTTAGCATAATAATTGGTACGTTTGACTGACTTCGAATCATTTTAGAAACTTCAAACCCATTAAGATTGGGCATCATGACATCTAGAAGAATTAAATCAAATGATTGCTTATTAAATTGTGTCATACCCTCTAGTCCATCTGAAGCGACTACCACTGTATAATGCTGTGTCATTAAAAATTGTTTAATTAATTCCTGAATTTCTTGATCGTCCTCTACCACGAGAATATGATAGTTTTTCATAATATCACCTCTGGTAGTCATTATAGCCGTACTATCTGGAGTTTATGTGGAGATACAGTAGTAAACTTCATAGGACGTTTACTACTAAAAAATATTATTAGCTATATTACTTTTTTATGGAGAAATAATTGTTTTAAAAAACTTATCGTATGAATTGATGTACGATTAATATTTACGAAAAACTAATGTATAATAACGTGAAATGTATGTAGTTTCTTAAAATTCGCAAAAATATACTTTTGCTTCTTTACCAAAAGAGGAAAAGGAATTTCAATATAAAAGAAGCTACCGTAATACTAGAGTGTGTGCCAAGAACTTTGGATTTCTTTCATCTAGTTTCTATTTAATCGTTAATCACTACATAACAATGTTCTTGCTAAACCAAAAGTTTAAAGGTACAAACTTGGAGAGATTTATATAATGCTAGAAAGGTTGTGAAATGATTTGATGGGTTATAAAGCGATGCTGTTTGATTTAGATGATACATTACTTGATAGGGATAAAGCAGTAGAGGCATTATTTTTAATTGTTTTAGAAAAGTGTTATGAAAATGTAGATGGTTCGGCTAAAAGCAACATGTTACAGAAATTCAAAGAATACGATAAAAGAGAATATGGCATAAGTAATAAAACGACAGTTTTAGAATCATTGTTTGATGAATTCACGCCGAAGTATAGATTGCCACGCAATTACATCCAAGATTTTTGGAATAATAATTTCCCTAGATGTTTTTCAATAGACCAAAATACTATTCATTTCTTAAATCAAATAAAGAAGCACTTTAAAGTTGGAATTATAACAAATGGCTCAACTCAGAGGCAAAAAGCTAAAATATTTAACACGAATTTAAATAGGTATTTTGAAACAATCATTATTTCTGAAGAAGTGGGATTTAGTAAACCTGATAAACGTATATTCGAACTAGCATTAAATAAGTTAAATTTACAACCGGAAAATACTTTATTTGTTGGGGATGACTTAGAAAAGGATATTGCTGGTCCTCAAAATGTAAATATAAAAGGTGTGTGGTTTAACCCTCAGAAGATCAAGAATACTACCAAAATACAACCGTATGCCGAGATTAACACTTTGGATAGTTTGTTAAGTTATGTTACTCCACAATATTTTTATAACAAGTAAAAGTAATTCCATATATATATATTCAAAAATACAAAAAAAGAGAAACTATCATTAATTTCATTGACCGTATTAGTAATAAAAAATAGATATTTACAACAAAAAATAGAGGCCATTTTAATAGCTGTGGCTAATTTAACCTATGATTAATACGAAGTTTTGTAAAACAATTTTACTCATACTGTGTAAATTATAAAGGGGGAGGACTATGGAAATAAAGAAAGTAGTAATCGATGGAATCAATATTGCGGTCATTAGGAACGATAAGGTATTAATATCGGATGTTCAGTCTGCATTAGATACTATGGCAACAGTTCAATATGAGGTAGATGCGAAACATATTATTATCCATAAATCTTTAATAAGTGAAGATTTCTTTGACCTAAAAACACGGCTTGCGGGCGATATCCTTCAAAAGTTTATAAACTACAAGGTAAAGATTGCTATTGTTGGAGATTTCTCTATGTATACTAGTAAAAGCTTAAAAGATTTTATTTATGAATGTAATAAAGGGAATGACATTTTTTACTTAGCAACTGAACAACAAGCAATTGAAAAACTAAGTACATTAAAGTAATAATTATATCCTGCTAAATTCCCCCATTTCACTTAGTTCATAATTATATACGATATAGAAGAACTGATGTTTGTGGTAAACTAAGAGATGAATAAAGGGGGAGTTTTTTTGAACAATTTTAATAATATAATCCAAAATTTAAATAATATAGTTTACAAACCTAACAACTTAATGATTACGAATCTAAAAGAAGAAAAGCAAAACGCAGAATATGCCGGATGTTTATTCCACTTAAATAACAAAACCATTCGTTTTAGAAAATCAAAAGTTACACCTAATAAAATTGGTCAATTTGTTTCTTTTTGGGAGAAAGATGAAAATATGCGAAATAGAGCTTTCTCTTATGAAGCTGCTCCTGATTTATTAGTAATCACTTGTATTGCTGATAATAAACTAGGGCAATTTATTTTTCCTAAAGAGATTCTTCTTAAAGAAAAAATATTGAGAACACAAAGTCAAACAGGGAAAATGGCAACGAGAATTTATCCTGTTTGGGATACCACTGTTAGTAATCAAGCTAAAAAGAGCCAAACGTGGCAACTTCAATATTTTGTTGATTTAAGTGATAGTAATAATTTGCCTATAGATAAACTATTAAATTTATATTCGTAGCTTTTGATTTGCCCCAAAAAGAAGTGATTACAAAAAACATGTGTAATGACACCTCCTATGTGAATCGTAATTTTTGTACCGGTACAGTTAAATGAAATGTACATTGTTACAGTGCCCCTTAAAATTTACAATCAGCATATATTATTTAAACTTATAAATTTTTAAGGGGTGCTAAATATGACAAGTTTACAAGATCAGCTTTTCACAAGATTAAATCTTAAAAAACGTAATGATGTAACGTTTGAAGAATTACCTACCATACTCTTTTCGTTTGCGCATACTATACCATTTGAGAATTTAGATGTTATAGCACGAAATACGAATCAAATCTCTCTGGAAAACTTACGAGAGAAAATTTTAACTAGTTCCCGTGGTGGACTTTGCTACGAATTAAATACTCTTTTTTACTATTTCTTAAGAGACTGTGGCTATGATGTACAACTGGCATTAGGTACGGTTTATAAAAACGATATAAATGCATGGGCACTTGAGGATGGCCATATAACAATTATTTTAACTTATGATAATGTACAGTATTTAATTGATGTAGGTATAGCTTCGTTAGTACCTCTTGTTCCTGTACCTTTTACTGGCGAGTCGGTTTCTTCAAAAAATGGTTCGTACCGGGTGAGACGGAAAGATACGAATAAAGGAAATTATGTTTTAGAAAGAATAGATGCTGCTGGAGAATGGAAAGTTTGTCATGCTTTTTATAAACATATTATTGATGAGATAGTAGTAAATGATGTTCAAAGAAGAGTGATAGAAGATGAGAAGTCTATTTTTAATAAAGGACCAATTGCAGTAAAGTTGACGAACTCTGGCCATATTTCATTAACGAATACAAGTTTAACCGAAATTATTCATGGGGAAAAAACTAAGCGTGAAATTACAGAAGATCAATATAAAGAGTTTTTATATACTTTATTTGCTATTAAGTTATGAATAATAAAGATAGCGGGTTCTTATTCAGAAGCGGCTATCTTTATTATTTTTGGTGTAAATGGTTTTCTTCTAATATGTTTCGGAAACTGCGGTATAGTTAATGTTTTTAATGTTTCCTCAGCTTCTTCATATGTATGAAAAATTGGTTCTTTTCCATCATCCCCTTGTAAAACTAGCCCTTCATCTCGGATTACATATGGCATAAAACCACCCCATCTAGTAAAGAATTATGTTCTTTTGCAGCAGAATAATACGATTTAAAGTTTGATTTTCTTAATACATATAATACACTAGAACAGTACGAAAAAGTATGTACAATGAATTTTGAATGTAAAGGAAGATTATTATGTCAGTTATTGATAAATTGAAACTTAATAAGTATACAAATATGGTCGTTATTAACGAACCAAGTGATTATGACATTTTTACAGGTAAAGAAACTGCATTCTCAAAAGAACACGATGCTATCTTTATATTTGTAGAAACGCTTGATGAAATGGTGAAACAAACGAATTTTATTATTAGTAATGAAGAATTACTAATTGAAAAAGGTTACGTATTCTTCGCATATCCGAAAAAAGGTAATGCTCGTTATAGTACGTTTATTCACCGTGATGAGATGTTTCCGGCATTAAACGTTGGAGAAGATGGTTATGTGGGAGAAAGCGATATTAAATTTGCACGAATGGTAAGTATGGATGAAGTCTTTACTGTTGTTGGTTTAAAACGTGAAAAGAAAAAAACAACAAAAACATCTGCTATGAGTCAATGTGTTGCCGATTATGCAGATCGAATTAAAGATGTTGAAGCATTATTAGCTAATCATCCGAATGAACTTAAGTTTTATCAAAGTTTAACGCCTGGATACCAAAAAGATTGGGCACGTAATCTTTTTTCTGTGAAACAAGAAAAAACACGTGAAAAACGTCTAGAGAAAATGATAGAAATCCTTTCACAAGGCTACAAAACAATTGAATTATTCCGTAAGAAGAAAAAATAATGATTAAGGAAGTCACAATGCTGCAACAATTAATTGTGATGAGTACATTGAAAAAAGCATTCCTTCCATTATACTATGGAATGTTCTTATATTTATATAATTAGCAAAAGAGAAAAGGTGTTTGAAATGAAATCGTATATTGTAGTTGGATCAGGAATTTTAGGAGCGTCTACTGCTTATCATCTTGCTAAGGCAGGTGCGAATGTTACTATCGTGGATCGCCAACAATTAGGGCAAGCAACCGATGCAGGAGCAGGTATTGTATGTCCCTGGCTATCACAGCGCCGTAATAAAGCATGGTATAAAATCGTTAAAGGCGGTGCACGTTACTATTCTTCGTTAATTCAGCAATTAGAAGAAGACGGTGAAACTGACACAGGATATAATCGTGTAGGTGCAATTAGTTTACATACTGACGAGAAAAAGTTAGATCAAATGGAAGAGCGAGCTTATAAACGACGTGAAGATGCCCCGGAGATTGGTGAAATAACTCGCTTATCAGCTGAAGAAACAAAAAAATTATTCCCAGCATTATCAGACGAATATAGTTCTGTTCATATTAGTGGTGCTGCACGAGTAAATGGAAGATTATTACGCAATGCATTAATAAGTGCTGCGAAAAAACATGGTGCAACTTTCATAAAAGGCGATGCTATATTAGTCCGTGAAGGAAATCATATTACGGGAGTTACAGTAAACGATGAAACAATTTTAGCGGAAAAGGTTATTGTAACTGCAGGCGCATGGGCGAATGAAATCTTGAAACCATTAGGAATTAATTTCTTAGTTACATTCCAAAAAGGACAAATTGTTCATCTGCAAATTGAAAATACAGCAACAGAAAATATGCCAGTTGTTATGCCACCAAACGATCAATATATTTTAACGTTTGACAATGGTCATGTCGTAATTGGTGCAACACATGAGAATGATACTGGTTTCGATCATCGTGTAACAGCAGGTGGTTTACATGAAGTATTCCATAAGGCATTAGCAGTTGCACCTGGCTTAGAAAATGCTACAATGCTTGAAACGAGAGTTGGATTCAGACCATTCACACCAGGATTCTTACCTGTTATCGGACCACTACCTAAATTTGAAGGGATTCTCGTTGCGAATGGATTAGGGGCTTCGGGTTTAACAGCTGGTCCATACTTAGGAGCGGAACTTGCTAAACTAGCGCTCGGACAACCGATTGAATTAGATTTAAATGATTATGACGTTGCTGGCGCAATTGAATAATATGGAGTACTGCTAACATTTATGAAAAACCATGCTAAACAAATTCGACAGAGAATAAGTAGTTTTTCCTCTATTAAGAGTAAGCCTGTTTATGAAAAATAAAATTATTTAAAAATAGAGGGCCGACATTATAAACCTGCATTAATAATGTAGAATTGTGATGGCGGCTCTTTATTCATATTGATTTAAAACTTATTTTCGAGAGGAGGTTAAGTAATGAGAGCGCCATATCAAGTATTGATATTTCCTTATATAAAAACTGCCGATTCTATTCAATATGCCATTTTTAACCGAAGTGATTATGGTTATTGGCAAGGAATAGCTGGTGGCGGAGAAGACGGTGAGATTCCTATTGAATCAGCAAAACGGGAAGCGTTTGAAGAGGCTGGTATTACAAGAGAATGTCCATATATACAATTAGATTCTGTGTCTTCGCTACCAGTAGAGGATGTAGTTGGAGGATTCCTTTGGGGAGAAGAGGTTTATGTAATAAAAGAATTTTCTTTTGGAGTTAAAGTCCCTACAAAAAACATATCATTATCTAAAGAACACTTTAATTATAAATGGTTATGCTTTGAGGAAGCAGTAACGCTTTTGAAATGGGATAGCAATAAAACAGCATTGTGGGAATTAAACAAAAGACTATTAAAACAATAAAAGTTTTTGCTAACAAAAATAGTTGTGGAAGAAGAATTGAACCATTAACAAACCCTTGCTACACTTCTAAACAATGTTTTATAGATTTGGCATGGGTAATGAACGAAGAGAACTTGTACTAAGAAAATCCCTATACAGTTGACTCTGAAAAAATGAAAATAATTAGAAATATTTTTATATCGTACGGTTTTTGGCTATGAATAACGGAATAAATATTAAGTATTCAACAGTTTAAATAAAACGAGTTAGCTTTTTATTTTAAGAAGAAAAATGACTCGTTTTATGCTAAAATTCGCTTAGTGTATATTTTCGTTAAAATGTGGGTGGGCCCCCTTTTAGCAAAAGCGGAGTGGGAATGATGAGTATAAATAGTTTTGTGGGATTGATAAATGACGAATTATTAAAAGAGGTAAGTATCAGAAGTGAGGATGAATTCGAGCCTGTAGTAGTTAAAGATATTCCTAGACTTTGGAAGTGTTTAGGAACAGGTAATTATGCCGCAGTATTCATGCACAAAGAATACAAAGATTGGGTAGTGAAAGTTTACGTGCGAGAAGGAGAAGGAATTGAAAAAGAGTCAGAAGTATACCGAAGAATTGGAGATCATCCTTCTTATTCAAAGCTTATATATAAAGGAGAAAATTTCATAGTATTGAAACGTTTAAAAGAAATTACCTTATACGATGCTATTCATAAGGGGATTAAAATTCCTAAGCAAGTAATACTTGATATTAATGAGGCTTTAGAGTATGCGAGGGAACAAGGGTTAACTCCTTGTGATGTTCACGGGAAAAATGTGATGATGGAAAAAGGAAGGGGATATGTAGTCGATGTATCTGATTTCTTAAAAACAAAAGAAGATAGTAAGTGGAGAGACCTAGAAAAGGCATATTTCACCTTTTATTTTCCTTTCATATATAAATTGCCTTTCCCGGTTAAAATACCGTATTTTATGTTAAACATTGTTAGACGTTCGTACAGAAAATATAAGAAACTTAAAAAGAAATTCAAATTGTAAAAGGACCACATATGTTCCTGAAAACGATTTGAATTCACATAAATAACTTTAGAAAAATTTAAAATTTTGTTTAGGGGCTACTTCAAGACCTTAGCTTGCTGGGCATGTGGTGCTATCCCAAAAAATAAAAAGATTAGGAGTGAATCCTAATCTTTTTATTTATACATATTTTTGTTAGTTATATCACTATCAATTCCAAAACGGGATATTTTGAATAAATGAAACCGTCAAAATAAGTGTTGATGCGGAACCAGCAGTTACTAAAGTTACTATTTTTCGTCCATTCTGTTCTTTTGAAGGTTTTATAAGTTCTGTAATTAACAAAATCCATATTATGATAGAGATTATTGAAATAATATTTATAGACATATGTAACACATCCCTTCGTGTTTTTACATAAATATTTCTGCTTTTATAAAATAAAAGCAATTTAACAAGAAAATATGTAACGCATTAAAAATCAATATTTCCTTGTTAAACCACCTTTTTTAAATAGAAATACGACTGATAAAACGATAACAACAGCCTTCAAACTGCCCCAATATGGATAAATAGCATGATTTGTTAGACTAGCATATTGAAAGATATTCTCTAAACCGAAAATTCCTATCATGACTGCTAAAATGAATGAAGCTGATCCATACGTCCCTTTATGATAGAGGGTAAATAAGTATACTGCACATATAAGTGGTAAGATGATTTGTAATAAGAGCGTCATAATTGATTCCCCTAATATATTGATACTTATATTATATACAAAATTGTAATAAAAAGGAATACAACTTATTTGATACTAACAAAACTACTCTAATCATATTCTTCTATAAAAAGAAGAAAAAGGGGTGTACAGTTAATTGACAAAAGTTAAAGTTAGTTTACGACCCATTGTTCATAACGTAAATTTACCAACCGTATTGAAAACAACGATACTTCCAGGTGAATCGACCGAAAGACTATTTATCGCAACCCAATTAGGAGAGATTTTTTACATAGGGGACGGAGTTATAAAGACATTTTTAGATATTCGTCAACAAATTATTAAATTAGGTACATTTGAAGAAGGTGTTTCTAGTAGCGGTTATGATGAACGCGGATTGCTAGGACTTGCGTTCCATCCACAATTTTATCAAAATGGGTTATTTTATCTTCATTATTCAGTAGCTGGAACTCAAGGACCAGGTGCATTTTCTGAGCAATTTAAACCGAATCCTTGTGACCCTAAAACGTTAAATTTAAAGTGGGTTAATAGAAATACACAATATGATCACATTGATACAGTGGAAGAATGGACTTTACAACCTAATGGTCAAGCTCAAAAGCGACGAACATTACTGAATGTAAGAAGACCATTTTTTAATCATAACGGAGTCAATAGTTTAAACTTTTCACCTGAGACTGGAAAACTTGTTTTTACAAATGGAGATGGCGGATCAGGTTATGATCCATTTAACTTAAGCCAAGATGATTTAGAAATAGCAGGAAAAATAATTGAAATCGATGTAAGTAAAAATACATTTATAAATAACCCTCCTGTAGTTACACGCTTTAATGAACTTCCTTTATCTATACAAGAAACACTTACAGTAATTGCAAAAGGAGTACGTAATATAACCGGCATTTCATTTCAAAGGTTTTATAATCAATATATCAAATACGCTGGAAATGTCGGACAAGATATTGTAGAGTCTATTTTTTCATTTGTTCAATATAAACCTATACCGGTTACAGAACTTGTTCAAATGCATTTTATGAGATTAACTCCCAATCAAGATGGGTTTATCAATTTTGGGTGGCGAGGATGGGAAGGGGATTTACCTACTTCTTTTATACGACATTGTTCCGAAAATCAGACTTTGGATGAGAGAACAATGGTTTATTATGATGAAACAATACAAACTTCAGTGAAGCGTATTCTGCCTCTACTTAGTTATTTTCATAAAGATTCTAGAACAGATAAGTTTGGAGGAACTTCACTTACAGGAGTTCAGCCATATATGGGAAATTCAATTCCAAATTTAACAGGTAACGTAGTGTTTACTGACCTTGCTAAGAAAGAAGATTCTCGACCGCCAGTTAAGGGTGTTTTAGCGTATACTAGAGCAGGTATAGACGGTAAACATGCTGACTTTCATGCTATTGAAACCAATTATGATTTTGGTACGCAAGCAGCTTATTATATGAGTTTAGGAACAAATTTGAATCAAACTAGATTATATTTAGGAGTTTACGGTTCTATGAAAGTAACTGATTTTAACAAAGGTACCATTTTTGAAATTATCCCTTAATACGATACAAATTATCAGTCTAAAAATATAATATAAGGAATTCATTCTGTTCCCAAAACGCACGACTTAACTTATCCCCCTAAAAATCTTCAATGTATGAGCATCTATTAACTTGCAGAAAGTAACTCATAAACCGTATGTGTACGAATAATATAGAAAGTAATGAATGAGGTGTCTTTAGGGGGGATTTTAATGAATCGGTTTGTACGTTATTGGTATCAACTGATGATAGAGCATGATATAAGCTTTGTTCATAAAAGAAAATTGTCCCTTGCGAATAAGTTAGTACTTACAGCTTTGATGAGTGCATTAGCCACCATGTTTCAAGCAGCGGGTAACTTAGTTCCTGGTATAGGTTTGCTCATTAGTCCATTTTCGACATTACCGATTTTTTTTGCTATTTTCTATTCTATTCTTGAGGGAATACTTTCTTATATTCTTACTATTTTTCTATTATTTATTATTGAGCCAAGTGAACTAATTATCTTTCCTTTTACTACAGGCTTATTAGGTCTATCCTTAGGACTAGCCTTTTTAAAATTCAAGAGGAGAATTTGGATTGTTTCCTTTTCTGCGACTTGTCTACTTATAGGGATTATGATCGTTCTCGATGTTTTCCGTTTTCCGGTACTTGGTCCTACTGTTCATACAACTATGGACATAAAAATTATTTTATTAATATTTATACTGAGCTTTCTATATTGCTGGATTTATGCAGGTTTTTGCAGAATAATGATGAATAGATTATGTAAAGTGTTGTATTGACAATGGCATAATGAAGATTGGAGAATGTATTCATGACTAACGTTGCAGTTAGAAGACCGAATTTGAATGATGTAGATGAACTATATTTATTTTTCCGTATCGTTATTACGAATACATACAAAAATGAAGGATTATCACAACTATTGGATGACATAGAAAATGAAATTAACATGAAAAAGCAATATTTGAAAACAGATTTTGATAGTAATGGAGAAAAACGTTACTTTTTATTAGCAATTGATACAAATAACAATAAAATCATTGGAACAATTGAAGTTGGTCCAGCAAGTACATTGATTAATAGTTGTACAGGTGGTGTACTTAAGGATTTGTATGAAATAGGAACTGTATTTATACTTCCAGAGTATCAAAGAAAGGGTATCGGGAGTTTACTGCTACATACAATGTTTCTTACGTTACTTAGCAGAGGAATAACAGAATATTGTTTAGATAGTGGCTACAAAAATGCGCAAAGTATATGGACAAAGAAGTTTGGAGAGCCTAGTTATGTATTGAAAGATTACTGGGGAGAATCCAGCGATCATATGATTTGGAAGAAAAGTTTACATGATACACCTATAATATTTGAATTATAAAATGAAATATGCCTCTGAACATAGCTTTTCTTACTTATGTATGCTATTATTTATCTTTATAATAAAAGAGGACGTGAATGAACTTGATTAAAATTAATATTCCTGAAGCTGATGTTTCAATTACTGAACGTAAACAAGTTATTAAAGGAGACGAGCCAATCATTACTCCAATTAATGGATTTATCGATTTCCACTTGTTCCCTAGAGATAAAGGCGGCATTTTTATGTTTTACAATATTAATGACGAACTTCTTTTCGTAGGTAAAGCTCGTAAAATTAGACAACGTATTAAGAAGCATTTTGAAGATAATGTTTCACCAATTAAAAATCACCGTGATGAAGTATACCGCATTGATGCATGTATCGTAGAAGATCCAACAGAAAGAGAAATTTACGAAACATATATCATTAATGAATACAAAGCGAAATATAACGTTGATAAAGTATTTTACAAATAATCAACATTAATAAAAAGCAATCCTAGCTAATATGCCAGGATTGTTTTTTATTTAGATTTATTCTTCATATCTTTCTCCTTTTTTCAAATGATTAGCAGCAACAAAACAGATTACACCTATAAATATAAGTACAATACCAACCGTTTTATGTTTTCCCTCAAAGAAAGGAATATCTGAAATAACATTTGTCATACATAGTCCTAAAAATACAAGGATAGGGCCCACCCAAAGTAATACATTACCGAATTTTGTGTGCTTCCACATAATAACCCTCCTTAACCCTCTTTACATATATATCCATAAATGAAAAGTAAATTCATAGAGAAATATAGTTTTTTTCATATCGAAAATTTAACCCTCATATATTGGTACAAGCAAAAGAGAAAGGAGACCATCATGAATTGGTTAGAAGCTTTCATACTAGGTATAATTCAAGGTTTAACAGAATTTTTACCAATCAGTAGTACCGGACATCTTTATTTAGGAAGGCATTTGTTCCGATTAGATGAGGCTGGCTTATTTTTAGATACGATGCTGCATATTGGGACTTTACTTGCGGTTTTTATTTATTACAAAAAAGAATTTATATATTTAATTAAAAACCCATTTTCAAAGCTCATGTTATTACTTATCGTTGGGACAATACCCGCAGTTGTTATTGGTTTATTGTTTAAAGACTTCTTTGAAGATATTTCAAAAACAGGAATCACGATCGGTTGGGAGTTTTTAGTGACCGGATTCTTTCTCTACATGGCAGATAAACAAAAGAATGGTCGTAAAAAAATGGATGACATAACATATAAAGACGCATTAATTATCGGTTCATTTCAAGCTGCTGCTATTTTTCCAGCCATTTCCCGTTCTGGAATGACAATTGTCGCTGCATTATGGAGAAAATTAGACCGTGAAACTGCTGCTTACTTTTCTTTTTTACTGTCGACACCAGCTATTGTTGGAGCTATCATTTTGCAATTTGCAGACGTTTTTCAAGGGAAAGCAGAATCTATTTCTAGTACATCTTTAATTGTCGGAACGTTATCAGCAGCGTTTTTTGGATACATAGCCGTTTCATGGATGATTCAATATTTAAAACGTCACTCCTTAAAAGTATTCGCGTATTACGTATGGGGATTAGGTATTTTAATTTTAACGTTGCAATTTACTGATGTATTTTAAGTATAATGATAAAGAAGTTAATTAGTTTAAGATCCTGTTTCATTCATACAAGGCAGGATCTCTTTTTATTAAGGGGGAAAATATGTTTAATAAGGCTATCGTTATTGGTGGAAGTATGGCAGGAAAGTTTGCAGCAAAAGCATTATCAACTTTTTTTAAAGAAGTAATCATTTTAGAAGTCGGTGAAAAATGGGATGGAAAAGCTTCAAGAAAAAGAGTTCCACAAAGTAATCATCCTCACGTGTTATTAAAAGGTGGAGAAAAAGCAATTGAAGAATTGTTTCCTACTATTACGAATGAATTAATAGAAGCGGGTAGTATTATAAACAACTTTACACGTGATTTGAAATGGCATCAATTCGGTCTATGGAAACAACCGTTCATAGGGGAAGTACATATGATTCAACAAAGTCGTCCTTTACTAGAATGGCATATTCAAAAACGAATACATCAAATTTCAAATATTACTATTAAATATGAAACATTGGTTAAAGGGTTATTGGTAGATGAAAAGCTTAACAAAGTGTGTGGAGTAAAAGTTAAATATTTAGAGACAGACATACAAGAAGAAGTTCATGCAGACCTTGTAGTTGATGCGAGTGGATTTGGCTCAAAAAGTATAGAGTGGTTACGAGAATACGAAATTGAAGTACAAGAAGAGAAAGTTCGTATTGATTTATTTTACGCAACGAAAATGTTCAAACTTAAAGAAAATGAGAAATTAGACTGTTGTAATATGTTAATGTCTCCGAGTTTCCCTGATAACCCTTATGGCGTTCTTATTCAAACGATAGAAGATAATCGTTATTTTGTTACTTTCAGTGGATACGCAAACGAGAAAGCACCACAAACAGATGATGAGTTTTATGATTTTGCTGAAAACCTATCAATTTCTAATGTTACAGACTTCCTAAACAAGGCTGAGGGAATTACTGATATAAAGACATACAAAATTCCCTATCAAGTACGCCGGCGATTTGATTTAGTGAATAATGTACCAGAAGGCTTATTAGTTGTTGGAGATGCGCAATGTCGTTTTGATCCCGTTTTCGGCCAAGGCGTATCAGTTGCTGCTATGGAGGCTCACCAGTTGCAATTACTTCTGCAAGGTAGAAAACAACTTGATAAAACATTTACACAACAATTTTATAAAAAGGCAGCTAATATAATAGAAACCCCATGGGATATGACAACAACGGAAATATCACGTCATCCGCAACTAAAGAGAGAATTAACTACAAAACAAAAATTTCAGCTATGGTATACGAAACAAATATATCGACTATCCGCAAGTAATTCTGATGTTTATATTCGGTTAGTACGAGTGATGAATTTAATTCGTAGTCCATTTCATCTTTTTCATCCGAAAGTGCTACTATCTGTATTACTTAATCGAAAGTAATAGCAGGAATATAATTGATTAAAAAAGAATGTATAACAGTTAGTAAATCTAGAAGGAGAATACGGGATGGAAATATACATAGAGCAACTAAAGAAACAAGATGCTAAGGATTTATTTACGTTTGAACTTACGAATAAATCTTTTTTTGAAACAATGGTGCCAAATCGTGGCTCAAAATATTTTGAATTTGAATATTTCCAAAAACTACTAGACGATTTATTAATAGAACAAGCAGATGGAGATTCTTATTTTTATTTAATTCGTAATGAAGAAAAAGAAATTGTAGGGCGAATTAATTTAGTAGATATAGATACGGAAACTCAAATTAGTTCGCTAGGGTATCGGGTCGGAGAAAAATTTACTAAAAAAGGAGTTGCTACAGCAGCCGTAAAATTAATTTTAGATGTAGCGAAAAATAATGAAATTACTGAAGTTCATGCTAAAACAACGACTAATAATCTCGCATCACAAATTGTACTAGAAAAAAGCGGATTTTCTTCTTATCAAAACGAATCAGATACAACTTCTGTAGAATTAAATGGAGAACATGTGAAGTTTGTACACTATATTTGGAGAAATACTTCACGCTTATAATAAGGAGGACTTATTCATGAATGATTTACGTTATCCAATTGGCCAATTTACATACAAACGTCCTATAACTGAAGAAATGATTGATACATGGATTCAAGAAATTGAAGATTTACCAAATGAACTAACAAAGGCAATTAAAGATTTAGATCAGAAGCAGTTAGATACACCATATCGCGTTGGAGGTTGGACTGTACGTCAAGTAGTTCATCACGTCGTTGATAGTCATATGAATAGCTACATACGCTTTAAATTAGCACTGACAGAAAAGAATCCCACTATTAAGCCGTATAAAGAAGAGAAGTGGGCAGAGTTACCCGATTCAAAATTACCGGTAGATGTTTCACTAGTAATGCTAGATTCATTACATAAAAGATGGGTTAACCTTTTATATTCTCTAGAAATTGAAGATCTAGAAAAGACATTTAACCATCCTGAAACTGGTGAAACAAAACTTGCTGCTGCAATAGGACTATACGCATGGCACGGACGGCATCATACAGCTCATATAACTTCATTAAGAAAGCGACTAAATTGGTAACATGGAGATTACATTAGAGAAGGCGACAGAAACTGATGCAGAAGTTATATTTCAAATGCAAATAGACTCATTTAGCTCTTTATTACATAAATATAAAGACTATGAAACAAATCCAGCAAATAAAACTATTGAAAAAACTATTTTTAGAATAAATAATCCCAGCAGTAATTTTTATAAGGTGATAATAGATTCGAAACTTGTTGGAGCGATATGTATATCCGCAAAAGAACTACCTTATAAATTTTGGATTAGTCCAATGTTTATTCATCCAATCTATCAAGGGAAAGGAATTGCTCAGAAGGTACTTATTTTAATTGAAGAAATGTTTCCAGAAGCACGAAGTTTTGAACTTGCTACGATTTTAGAAGAAGAAAGAAATTGTTTTCTATACGAGAAAATGGGGTATAAAAGAACAGAAGTAATAAAGAAATTAAATGATAAAACTACACTTGTTTATTACAAAAAAGAAAGGTAAAGCATTTAAAATACGCTTTACCTTTTTATGTTATTTTAGATTAAATATACAAAAATAATGTATGTTCTTCCAAAATACTCGGGTTAGTAATTTCGAAAATGAATAAAGATACAAAAAACACTATTTTGTCGTAAAGGTTACTAGCGCTTTTTGAATGCTTAAAATACTATCGTCACCTTTAAATTCTTTCGTAATTGGTTCCTCCATACTAGACACCCAAATTTTAAGTTCTGCATCTAAATCAAAATGCCCAGCCGTTTCGATGCTATATTGTGTAATACTTTTATAAGGAATAGAATGGTATTCTGTTTTTTTGCCAGTTACTCCTTGTTTATCTACTAATATAAGACGACGATTTGTAAATACGATTAGATCACGAATTAATTTATAAGCATGCTCTACTTTTTCATCGTCTAGCATAATCTTCTCTAAATCACGTTCTACACTTTCAGAACTCGTATTTGATGCATTTCCTAAAATACCGCTAAATAAACCCATCTTAAATTCCTCCTTTAATATATGTGGAATGAATTACTTATATTGTAACATGTTACTCACAAAGATATTATGACATTACTTTAGTAGTTTCTGGTTATTGTTGTAATTCATTTATATAACTTCATCCTAATATCTTATGCTAATATGAAATTAAGAAAAGAGAAGCAGAGGGATATAGTATGAAAAATATCGGTTTAGTATTAGAAGGCGGAGGAATGAAAGGTTTATATACTGCAGGCGTACTCGAATATTTCATGGAAAAGAACTTATTCTTCCCTTATGTAGTTGGCGTATCCGCTGGAGCTTGTATGGGAGCAACCTATTTGTCGCGTCAACAAGGGAGAAATAAGAAAGTAAATACAGAGCTAGTATCAGATTACAGGTATATATCTTATCGAAACTTAATTCGAAAACGTGAATTATTCGGAATGGATTTTTTATTTGATGAAGTACCTAATAAAATTGTACCATTTGATTTTCAAACTTTCTTAAACTGTAATGAACAGTTTGTTATAGGGACAACTGATTGCGAATCAGGACAAGCCATTTATTATAATAAAGCAGAACACGGAAATGATATTTTAAAAATCATTCGTGCATCTAGCTCTGTGCCGTTTATAGCACCTGCTGTAGAATATAATAATCGAAAATTATTAGATGGAGGGATTATAGACCCTATACCTGTTTTGAAAGCCCAAAAGGATGGTTATGAAAAGAACGTTGTAATTATGACAAAGCCAGAAGGATATGAGAAGCAGCGAAATAAATTTTCAGGCCTGGCTAAAATTTTATATAGAAAATATCCGAAAATCGCAGAGAATTTAGTAAACCATTATCGTTTTTATAATGAGACGATATCTTATATGAATCAAGAAGAACAAAAAGATAATTTTTATGTAATTCAGCCAAGTGTACAGCTTCCTATAAGCGGAATAGAAAGAAATAAGGAAAAGCTTGTTAATCTATATAATCTTGGGTATATCGATGCTCAATATCATTATGAAAACTTATTAAATTGGATAGAGAAATAAAGGAGGAGAAAGTTGAAGTTAGGAAAACAAATTATTTTTAAGGAATTGCAGAAAATGCATAGTCCACTTCATAAACCGTTTCCTTATCGTGCTACAGCAAAATTGCAACGAGACCTAAAAAGTAAATTTACCGAAGATGACTGTATAAACGCTGATTTTAATCATTATTGGATGCATACAGCAGCTACTTTAAATTCTATACTAAATGGAAACGAACAGAACATTACGTTTCAACAAATAAAGTGGTTAAGAAAATCGTTTTTTGAGTGGTTTCCGCAATATCGTTTTCTAGAAACAGAAATTGTGAATTATCCCATTTTGTATAGAGATTTCATAAGTTATGAGAAGACCAGGAAGCTATTACTTTATTATCTTACTGAATAAAAGCGAAAACGTACAGGTTACATTACTTGTACGTTTTTTTGTTCATAAAACATTCAATATTAACAACTAGTTTATATAGGAATTCTAATGAGAAGAAAGAAGTACATATAATAGAATGATACAGGGAGGAGAGAGGAATAGCTGTTTTACTTTAAGTTATTGTCCAACTCGAATACAGTTAGTTATTTATGTTAAAATATTTCGAGTGAAATCAAGCTTTAAACAAAATAAGTCAACAATGCAGAAGGGACAACATTAACATGGAAAACGTATCAAAAATAGATAAATTGGAATCAATAAAATCTTTACAGTCAACAATCCGTAAACTTGAAAATGCCTTATCACAGATGACTCAAAAGGGCTCAAATACTACTTTAGTGAAAAAAAGACTCAAAGCAGCTAGTATCGGCTTAGCTATGTTAGAAAGTGTTTGGAAGCAAGAAACTCATCATTATACTCAGGAAGATTTAGCAGAAGCTCGTAATGTTCTGATTGGTTTGCTTCCATCAATTGAAAAGATTTACGATAAGTCAAAGCTTGGGAGTCCTCAAAGAACACTTTTAGAAAGAAGAATAAAATCATTGGAACTTTCTATTCAAGCGATTGATCATTTCTCTAATCAATAACTTCTCTAAACACATTACTTACGACTACTTTTATATAGGGATTCTAATGAAAAAACTACATATAGAGTACTACAAAAGAGGAAGAGAGGTGACTTCAATCATTAGTCATAAGTTAGAGCAGCTTAAAAATCAATTAAAGAATGGAAACGAAAAAGCTCTTTATACTTTTTTGCATGAAATCAAATCATACACTACTAATAGAACTATGCCCTATAGATAATCAGTATAAACTTATAACGTATATATGGTTAGGCAATCAAAATACTGAAAATGTTTATGTATTCGGTAGTTTTCCTGGTTGGGATCTGTCTGTAAATCAATTACAACGATTGTTACAGACAGATATTTGGTATGTTACGTTTAGAACAAATAAGAGTTTTATTTCAACTTATTATTTTACAGTAAATGATTTTTTCGAAAATAATTGGATAAAGCGTAGTGAACAGTATCGATTAGACCCATTTAATAAAAATACATTTGGAGAAGGTACCAATAAAGCGTCTGTGTTAAAAATAAGTATGGACATGCAGTATAGCAGTCGTTTCCCTTCAAATCATTATCCATCTGGGAGAATTGAAACATATTCTTTTCATAGTTCGATTTTAAATAACACACGTAAAATTCATATTTATACGCCTCATGATTATTCTCACACTCCACATCTTCAAGAACTTCTCATTGTATTTGATGGGAATTCATTCATTCAGAGCCTTTTAATTGAAAAAACACTTAATTATTTAATTTACGAAAAAGAAATCCCATCTTGCATTGCTGTTGCTATAGATCCTGTCGATCGATTAGAAGAGCTAACTTATAACGATAAAATGAATACATTTTTAACAAAGGAATTACTTCCGTGGATTCAATCTAAGTATCACGTTTATCAAGAAAGGAATCATACAACAATTGCTGGTTTCAGTCTTGGTGGCTTAGCAGCTTTTTATGCAGCACTTCAAAATCCACATGTTTTCGGAAATGTGTTGTCAATGTCTGGATCCGTACATTGGAAAAAGGATAATTATGAAAATACAATTCCTTGGATTGAAAATCAAATTTTATCAATAAATTCTAATACGACTCATCTACATTCTTACATAGCAGTAGGTGAACTCGAAAACGAACCTCTTTTAACGGCTAATAGACGGCTATATAAAGCTTTAGAAGAAATGAAACACCACAAACCACTTAAGAAGAGTTTCAAGGCGGACATGATAGCGTATGGTGGCGAGAAAAGCTATTCGATGGATTAAGGGCATTAGAATTTACAAAAACGACATTAGAAAATAAAAAGGAGAGAGAATCTATGAATCAAGAAGAACTAGATAAAAAACTAAAAAAGCAAGAGATTTTAGTAAAAGATGAGAAAGTTTGGTCCTATACGTATGAAGATCATATTAGTTCTATCGTTAAAGAAGCAGAAAAGAAAGGGTCTTTTGATCATTTACCTGGTAAAGGGAAACCTCTTAATCTTGATAAAGATCTTTCGTACAATCCTGAAAAGCAACTTTATAGAACTTTAGCAAATAATCATGTTTTACCTAGGTGGATTGAGCTTTCAAAAGAAATTGATGATTTAAAAGAAAAGCTAAAAGAAAATACAAATACTGCAGAAGCAGCGGATTTAATTCGAACTATTAATAAAAAGGTATTAGAACATAATCTACTTTGTCCACCAAGCGCGCAAAAAATGAGGGTGAAAATGGATTTTTAACGATTTTCAATTAAGTTATCGCTTACTATATAATTAAGTTAGGCATTTTCAATTCATTACTAAAAGGAGGCAAATATAGTGAAGAATACGTATCAACTTCAAATTCCGAAAGAACTAGAACAGTATCGTAGTATTTTAGAAGAAAGTGTGAAACCGTATGTTAAAGTGTCTGGAACATTAGCAGAGACAACGCTTTTTGAAAGTAAGTTTGGTGGATATCCGTATTTACCTATAGATCAAGAGCATCCTAAAGACTCAAACGGACAACCTATGATGCTACTTGCGCAGTTAAACCTTGAAGAAATACCAAACATTGAACATATGCCTCAACATGGAATGTTACAGTTTTTCATAAGTGCTGAAGAAGATCTTTTTGGAGCAGATTTTGATCATCCCACAAGCCAAAAAGACTTTCGAATTGTTTATCATTCTACAATCACAGCGGATTTAACTAAGGTGATTACTGATTTTAGTTATTTAAACACTTTAGATTTAGAGAATTTTATCATACCCAAAGCAGCAAAACTAAAGTTTGAGTTAACATATCAACCAGTAACACCAAGAGATTATCGATTTGAAATGATTTTTAATGATAACATTGATTGGGAAGAAATTGTTGATGAAGAAAATAATACAGAATTAGGCGAACTGTATGATGATTTATGTAAGGATCAAGGACATAAAATTGGTGGTTATCCATTTTTCACACAGACAGATCCAAGGGAATGGGAAGAAAAATACCAGCAACATGACATATTATTGATGCAAATCGATACAGACGATTCATTAAATATTATGTGGGGCGATTCTGGGGTTGCTAATTTCTTTATACGTAAGGAAGATTTGTTGAATCTAGATTTTTCCAATGTCATTTACAATTGGGATTGTTACTAGAAGATATAAATAAAATAATAGCAAACAAAAAATCTTCCTGAAGGTGAGGAGGATTTTTTTATGTTAAAAATAAGCGTTATGTTAACTAGAATAAAAAACAATGAGTGTAATGAAAGTCAAGTCTAAATAACAGAAATAACAACAAATAATGTAAAGTTGTAAAACATGTGCAAATAGCAATAAATTCATTAAGTAAAACATAAAATAAAATTACTAATTTATATTTTGTATAGAAATAATTTTTCTGTATAAAAATTTCTTGCCAATCAAAAATGTTTTTAATTCGTTAAATCTTAAGCGATTATTGATTAAGATTTGCTGTGATGAATTTATAACAAATAAAAACGATAAAAACTGAAGAAATTTGTTTAGATAAGATTTAATGTAAATCTCACCAAAAATCTCCGCTTCGTCTCATTAAGTATAGTTTACTTGGGTTTTGATACCTGGTATTGCTTTGTTTCTATAACTGCCTATAATATATATTATGTTAACTAACTTTAAATAATAAACTTATTATAGGTAAGTTAGTTTTTGTGATTAGCCTCCCCTCGTTCTTTTTAATCATTCTGTGTGATGGATTGTTTAGTTGTTTGTTTTATAAGTTGTTGATGAAAATGTCTCCAGATATAAATTATATTTAAGACAATAAAAAATGCAATTCGTTTTAACTGAACGCATTAAACGAATTGCATTGATATGATTCATAATAAGTTTTTAAAATTAGTTTGCTACAGCAATTGCTTCGATTTCAATTAAAAAGTTATCGTTAATTAACTTTCTAACTTCTACAGCTGAACTTGCTGGTGGATTTTTAGTATCAATGTATTGATCTCGTATATCTCTAACAGTGGCCATTTGAGAAATATCTGTTAAGAAAAATGTTAATTTTACTACATCATTAAATCTTAATTCCGAAGTTTCTAATGCACTTTTAATATTTTCGAAAACTTGTCGCGTTTGTGTAGCTAAATCACCAATACCAACTATTTGACCATCAGTGTTAATCGCTACTTGTCCAGATATGTAAATTGTTCGTTTAGCGTTACTAACTTCCACTACATGTGAATATCCAAAAGTTGGTGGCATCGTTTCTGGATTGATAAATTTCTTTTGCAAGGTGTCTCTCTCCTTTTTTATCAAGACAATTGTAAAATCTATGTATTTACTATATTCAATCAGTAAAATTAAGAATCCTTTATGATTTAAAAATAAAAAACCTTAGAATAGCTATCTTCATACCTATTCTAAGGTTTTTTAGGATTTTATATTTAGTTATCGCTAGTGGACATTGTTAAATTAATCTTTTCATAATCTCTTTTAAATTGATTATCATTTTTTAGCCAACGTTTGAAAGCCGATTCGCTTATTTCTAAATTTGAACAAGTTGTAGCATTACATTTATTTTTCATATATTCTTCAAGGAAACTTTGTTTTCTTTGTTTAACGGCAGTTTGAGTTTGTTTTAATTTTCGATCTTGTAATTGATCTAAACTCAGACTTTCTTTCTGAAACACTTCATATTTTCTATGCAAATAAATATCTTTGTCTTTATAAATCCAATTTGAAAATAGTTGTATTGATTTTCTTCCAGATAAAATAACGCGATAATGTTTGTTTTGATTTAGTAAATCGGCTCGTAAATTGCGATTCTGAAGAATTTGATGTAAAGAATTCATAAAGTTATATGATCCACCTACGAAATTAACTGTATAAGTTTCATACTTGACGTAACCATCCCCATCAAAATACCCACGAACAAAATGATGCAAATATTCTTCTGGTACAAAAGGAAATTCGATGTTAAATGATTTACATGGCGTAATTCCGTGTATGTTCATAAGGTCGTCTTTTATTGTTTTGCTATTAATATTTAGCATATATACGCCTGTTTTTTTGTTTTGATAAAGTGGCTGGTTTGTTTTTAGTTCTTTTTTTATATCTTCTAAAATATAACTTTCTTTTTGAGATATACTGACACATTGATTTTCTTTCTGTATAACACCATCTGCTGCTATAAACCCTAAAATATAAGCCATATTGTTTGACCACGTTTTAAAATAATCTTCTGTTATGTCATACTTTCTCTTCCAACTCCCTATAGCGCGTCTTGGTACGTTATTGTCTGATAAAACCATACGAATATACCTTGCAGACACATTAGCAAGCATGGCGATTTCTGAGGTGCTCTTCCCTTCAGTATACAAATGCATGATTTCAGATTTTGATAGTTTACATTTTGATTTCTTTTTTCGCTCTATGTGCACTTACATCCTCTCCTTCCTTTCTTTTATTAGAGACATATTTTCTTCTATAACATACAACGAAACATATGTTCTTTGTTGCGTATAAGAAGGAATTTACTAAATAAAAACAATTTACATGTACTTAATATTTGTTTTAACTGCCACTGTGCAATTTGTACTTTATAGATACAAATAATGAATTTGACGAATTTATGAAATACAAGGCAATTTAGATGAAAGGTAAAATAATATAGTTTAAACTACAAATAGCTACAATAACAACATACATAAATTGTTAATCGTAAAAAGGAGAACGAATGAATAAGAAATATACAAATCAAATTCATACTGATATGAGTTTTAAACCGACAGATATTATAAGTTTAATGACGGATTACTTTAAAATAAAATCAAAGCTGCGTCCTATAAAGGATTTGCCTATCGTTTTATCAAATAAAGATAATGAATCGTTAGAGAGTGTTACATGGTTTGGCCATTCTGCTTCTCTTTTGAAAATAGAAGGTAAAAAACTATTATTAGACCCTATGTTTGGAGATGCCTCTTCCCCATTTCCTTTGTTTAATAGTAAACGCTATAGTGGTACTTTTTCTTTAGAACGTGATGACCTTCAAGAAATTGATGCGATTATCATTTCTCATAATCACTATGATCATTTGAATTACAAAAGTATTATGCAGTTAAAAGATCGCGCAAAGCACTTTTATGTTCCAACTGGAGTTGCACAATATCTTATTAAATGGGGTGTTTCGCCTAGTAAAATTAGTGAACATAATTGGTGGGACGAAATTACGTTTGATAATATTAAGTTAGTATGTGCGCCTGCAAGGCATTTCTCGGGACGTGGTATGACAGATAGAGATCGTTCATTATGGTGTTCATGGCTTATTCTTGGTCAAGAGACTAAAATTTTCTTTAGTGGTGATAGCGGTTATGCCCCTCACTTTAAGGAAATTGGTGATAAATACGGTCCATTCGATCTTACATTAATGGAATGCGGGCAATATGATCCGAGGTGGTCTGCTATTCATATGTTGCCTGAAGAAACGGTACAAGCTCATATTGATGTTAAAGGAGAATTACTTCTTCCGATTCATTGGGGTGCTTTTACATTAGCATTACACGAATGGAGTGATCCGATAGAGCGTGTTACGAAAGAAGCTAACCGTTTAGGAGTTAAAATTACAACGCCTCAAATTGGTGAATCTATTACGTTAAAATCTACAAATTATCCTTCATCCGCTTGGTGGAAGGAAATTTAATTATAAATAGAAAAAGAGCGAATCCTCTTATAAAGAATTCGCTCTTTTTTCTGTATTTAAACTTATTTCACAATATTGGATTTCCCACTATCTAAAACTCTATTTGCTGGTACACTGGACATTTCAACCACTGTATTCATACTCTTATCAGTCAGTTCAATGAGTTCGGTTTCATGTTTTATTTTATTTAAATCCCACACCATCCCATGAAATTCATTATGCTGACCACTTACCTGTATAATGCTTTTTGTTTTATTTGAAGGCTGTATTTGAAGATTTGTAAATTGATTCCCACTAATTTCATTTGGCGTAGTTACTTGACTATCCATATAAATCATATTTACACAGTCTTCTAAAGAAAAGTTCATAAAACGATTGGCATTTATCCAAGCTTGTCCGGTGCTCGGTTTTTTTGCTACTAATTTTAGTCCGGTTTCCATTCCTACAATTTTAATGTTTTCGAAGTTAACAAACGAAATTTCATTTTCTTTTCCAGCAGAGTATAAAGAAATTCCGGTACCTTTATTCGTTTCCGTCCAATTAATAATATTTATATCTTTTATTTGTGTTTTGTTCCAAGTGTTATAATATTTATTTTTACCGTCTAAATAAATAACTTCAGAGTTAAATTTAGGATCGTCAATAGCTATATACGCTCCTTCAATGGATGCGTTGTTCTCCAGTTCTAGAACTCTAAAGTTTCCCTCAACTACAAATTGGGATCCATAACCAAATAATAATTTCACACCTTTTTTAACAATGATTGGTGACGTAATTTTATACTTCTTATCATCAAGTAATACCGTTTTAATTTTACTAGATTCTGCTTTATTAATAGCAGATTGTATTTTTATTGAGTCATTTTCCCCTTTAAAGTTTTCTACATACAAGTTAGTACTTTTAGCTGCATAGTCTTTTTTATTGTATTGATAAAAAGCAAAAGTAATTAAAACTATACCAATGAGTAAAACAATTATTTTCTTCATCATACTCACCCCATATCGATTAATCTATGGCTTTTATATTGAGGTTATTATTATTTTGCTTTGTATTTCAGATTACCATTGCTGCTTTGTCTATGATTGAATTATATTATGTAGGATTTAGTAAACTGTTTGCTTTACTAATACATCATTCTTATAATGTATTGATTTATGATTTCATAAATCAATAGTCTGCTTGTACATAATGTAATTCCTTCCTCTATCCCTAATACGCTCTTACTGGTGATATAAGATGTACTGCTGCAGATTGCTCTCCTGCTTCAATCAATATCGGTCTCATAGAACCGCCAAAGCTTAAAGTAATCGTTTCTTCTTTTATTGCTCTTAAAGCATCAACCATAAAACGCCCATCGAAAGATATATTTAATTGTTTTTCACCTTGAATCGCATCTATTTGTTGCGTTTCGGATATTTGCCCAATTTGAGAAGCGTTTGAAGAAATTTTAATTGTAGATTCGTTTATGATTTCTAAGTTAACATTGTTATTGGCCCATTCACTTGCTAATAAACTTGATCGGTCTACACCTTGTAATATCTTTTTTCTATCTACGTTAATAATCGTTTTAAAATCATTTGGAATAAGGTTAGAAATATTAGGATATTTCCCTTCAATTAGTCTTGAATATAATGTAGTTGTTCCGAGCGTAAATATAATATGACTCTCTGAAAGGTAGATATATACGAATTTCGAATTGCTGTTCATTAATTTTAGAAGTTCATTAATGGTTGCGCTTGGTACAATACAATTTGCTTTTACATCTGAGGAAAGTCGCGTTTCACGTATCGCTAGTCTATGTGAGTCAGTTGCAGCACAAATAAACTTATTATTAGATAACTCTATATGCACCCCAGTAAGAACAGGTCTAGATTCATTTTTTGCTACCGCAAAGACTGTTTGTTTAAATACTTCAATCAATTGCTCTGTTTCTACTTTGATTTCTGCATGATTGTCTATAAGCGGTACATTCGGAAACTCATCTGCAGGAAATCCATTTAAACTTAATGTGATTTCTTCTGATTGTATCTTAATAATTTGCTCATTCTTACTTTTTATTGCTATATCACTTGGCATTTTCTTTATTATTTCAATAAAATACTTTGCAGGTACAACAATAGTTCCTGCCTTTAAAATAGTTGCAATCTTTTCGTCTTCAATTAAAACAGGAATGAATTTTTCAATAAAAATATTCGAGTTACTTGCAATTAAAGTAATTCCAGATTGATCTGCAGTTATTTTTATACCAGATAATATAGGAATTAAAGATTTTGTTGATATTGCTTTGTTGACTTCTGAAAGTGCTTGAGTGAATTGTTTGTGATTAACGATAAACTCCATTTTTTCCCCGCCTTACATGAGATAATATTTTTATGAAGATTGATGAACGATTGTTCCGTTAAAAAAGTACGGTACTGTTTCTTTCCTTTGTAATAAATCTAGTAAATGTTCTGGTATGCGTAAATATGGAGCTGCTATATGTAATTCCATCCAAGTAATTTCTTCGATTTCTTTTGGTCTTGATATATATGTCTCCCCGCCAATTATTTCGCCTAGAAAATTAAAGAAAATTGCATGATGATCTCTTTCCTCGAAAAAGGCTTCGCTGATAGAACAAATCCCTTTTACGTTTATATGTAACCCTGTTTCTTCTTTTACTTCTCGAATTACTGCTTCTTCCAATGTTTCTCCTAATTTAACTGCGCCACCTGGTAATGTATAATAAGAACCATTTTCCCCTTTGTTTTTTACCATTAAAATCTTTTCATTAGTTTTATCGTACAAAATCGCGTATGTAACATTAACTTTTTTCATATGTACCTCCTCTATTTTTAATAAAAGGAATTTTCTGTCTTCTATTCATTCTACCATTAACTCCTTTTAATATATATAAGTTAGTTAAGTCTTGCCTTTACCACTATTGGTGGAGTTAATAAGAATAGGCTACTGATATAAAAAAAGAACGTACCTTAGGAAGATTATCCAAAGTACGTTCTTGCAGTTTTAGAATAAAGTATCTAAATTAATTAACCTACACCCTTTTTCAATTGCAAATTCTTCAATAAGTTTTATTAACTTGGTTCCATAACCTTCGTGTCTATATTCTTCAGAAACCCACAGGAAATCAACATGTACGTGGTGCCAAAATGTAATTGCAGTTATTCCACCTACAATTTTTCCCTTTTCATTTCTCACTATAAAACTAATTTTTTCTGAAGGCTTTTTCTCTTCATCTGAAATATGTTTTTGGTTATATTCAATTACTTTTTCTCTTATGTAATCACTATCTTCTTGGACCCATTGTTTTACTATTTTCATTTTAATTATCACGCTCCTTTTAAAGTATCTATT